>CAMZEN010000006.1 GCA_947305775.1 uncultured Verrucomicrobiota bacterium | reverse complement strand
TCACCCAGAAAGGACGGCCCGGAATGTTAGGCCCGTCAATCAGCCACCCAGTTTACAATAACTCAAACGCCGATACGAGCACTGGTATATATATTCGCCATCACCCATGGATTTCCGGAATTGGCAGCCAATTCTCCGCGCTTGGGGACTTCACAGCCGTGGTGGTGGGTCAGATGTCGCCTACTAAAAGGACCCAGTTTATTCATATGGGTTCGTCCAATAGTTCGTACACAGGCATCCTAATTGCAACAACCGATACAACTGATGAGGTAATTATCGCGCCGAACACTGGCAAAACAGTTGATGAGGTAAATGCTGTCACTGTGAAAGTACCCAATGCGGCATCTGCGCGTCATGCTTACGTGATTATCAAGAGTGGCAATACGTTTACTGTTTGGGTGGATGGTATCAAGCGTGGTAACTTTACTGTTGCAGAAGGATATTCATTGGGAGTTTCCTCTAGCTCCGGCATTCAGGTTGGTTCCGATTTTGGCGGAGCCATCAAGGATGATTCAAGCGAAGATAAGTTTCAAGCCGTTCCCAATAGCCTTGACGAGACTGGTGTTGTTAATGTAATTCGCATATTTGACTATGTCATTTCCGATGCGCAGGCGGAGGCAATAGTCAAGGCGTATCCGTATGTTTCTGAGGGTGGACTCTATTCTCGTACGATTTCTGCAGATGCGAATCTATCTGCGGCAGACGCGTGGACTAAGGATGGTTCTGATTCGCTTTACACGCTTCCAGTGGGTGCTACGGTGAGTGAGGTTTTCTATAATCCTTCTGCCACGGTGACAGTAGATGAAGACGCGACGCTCGCCGTGAATGCTGATTTAACCATTGATACTTTGACTGTGGAAAGCACAGGTGGCAATAATCTCACGGTGGACTCAGATGGAACTCACTCTATCAGTGTTTCTGGTGCTGCAGTCATCAATTCGCCGTTGAGCATAACTTATGGGGCTTTGAGTCTCGCAGGTACCCCCGTGCAGCTCGGCTCTGGCGGTTCGCTCCATTTCGATTGCTCCGCTATTGACATATCGGGCGTGCTCTCCACGCAACACCATCAGCTGACCGGTTTGATGGATCGGGATGACACGAAGGTGACCGCTACGCTGCCTACGGCGGCTGGCCGCAATGCTGAACTGGACTATAATGAAAACGGCTACTATGAATTAATTGTTGCTCCCGATCATACGCCTGGAACCGAAGTGTACTACAAGAGTGGCTACTTTGGCAAGGGTGGTGACTCGCCGTTCTCGGTTGTGCTTTCGGATGGAACTACACCGACGGTTGTGTTCGAGGGTGATACTGTTGTGATCGATGGCAAGTCCAGCCAGAATCCAATATATGTTGGTGAACTGCCAGACAATGTTGCGGCTATCAGGGTTGCAAGGGCATGTAGGCTCGCGTCTGGCAACGCCTCTAATGCGATGCTTGACGGAGCTGTAGTAACGGTTGCTGATGGTGTAGTGTTGACTATTCAGTACAATTATAACAATATCAACCTCGGCACCGTAGCATTCAACAAGGACGGAGACGAAGGCACTGGTTCGGTGGCACTAGACAACAACAGCGGTACTTTGAGCATTTCTGGTGCGGTAACCGGCACAGCTCCGATTGCGATTGGCTCTGGCAAGACGGTTGCGGTTGCTTCGACTGGCTCAATTGCTGTCAGTAGCGGTTCCACGTTCGATGCGAATGCGACCGTCACCGGCAGTGGCAGGATGGTGTTCGAGGGAGCGCTCCCATCTTCGAACCTTAAGACATCGTTCAAGAATAGTTCCACCTGGACTGGTACGGTTGAGTTGAAGAACTATGATCATCCATATGATACTACGGTAGATTATGGAATCATCAATCTCAATAATTATGGCAACAAAAACTCGATGGTTGCGATGAATAATGTCACATCGACGATGTATGCTACAGGCACTGGCACATACCCAGCTGTAACACTCAAGGCAATCGAGATTTGTGAAGGTGGTTGGACGGACTGGAGCACTGGTTCATTTACTGTTGACCCGACTTACACGGCGAATCTGATCGGCCATGGCACTATAACCATAAATACCGGAAATGGTGGCACTGTCATGTTTATCGGCAATCACACTTTCGACGGCTCTGTCGCGTTCGGTGACGGCACTGGCAAGCGGGTCGCGTTTATGAAGACATCAAGTGATACGTTACCAGACACTTTCACAGCAAAGTCCATTGCAGTGGCGGGTGGATTGGAGATGTCCATCGCCTCTGGCAAGACCTGGACGGCGCCGGGCGGCATCAAGATCGACGGCACGCTTACAGTGCTTACGACGGAGAAGGAGACCGCTACATCCGTTACGCCAACGGCCTATGTGGCTGATGATCCGATTGATGAGGTGGTAGATGCAATAAATGGTACAACAACTTACAAACCTTCAATTATTGACTTGGTAGACTCTGATCTGGTTATTTCGAACAATCAGGCCCTAAAAGGAGATGTGACTGTCAGCGGAACTTCGTCCATTTCCGGTTCTGGTGGTGCGTTCATGAAGTCGCTTACGATCAATGACGGTGCGACGCTGACGTACGACCCGGTTATTACGCCGCTTCGTATCAAGTCTGCTCCTGTGTTCACCGGCACAGGCAAGCTCAGGCTCGCCGCGCGCTATGAGGGCGTGACCCGCGGCAAGTTCCACCTTGTTTCGTATCCGTCGTCAGCGAGCGTTTCGGGCACGCTTACCAATCTCGTCGACGACACCTCGTTCAGCGGTGATTCGTATACCGTGACCGAAGAGACGGTTGGCTCCTACAAGCAGCTCGTCCTCAAGGTTGGCGACTATGACACAAACGCCAAGGCTGTTTCCATCGCCCAGTTCGGCGACTCCATTACCGAGGGCATTATTCGCGATGGCTACCGCGGTACGCCGAACTACCGCATACCGCTCATGCAGCTCCTTGAGGCTTACGGCTACAGGCCCGAGGCCAGAGGCTACCGCTCGGTTGGTTCCACGGACGCCAACGGCGTTCCTGCCGACGACAACTACAAGTGGCACACTGGAATCTCGGCCCAGCGCATTTATACTGGTCTGACGGATGGTGCTCTTCGCGCCGGATTCATGGAGTCCATCGAAGCCCACCTTGAACAGGTTGGCGTGACGGACATTATCACGCTCAAGATAGGTACGAACGATGCTCTTGGAGGCGAGACGGCGGGCAATATGTTTGAAGGGTGGAGTAATCTTGTCTGGAAGATTGTTCGCATGCGTCCTACCAGCAAGATTGTGGTCTGTGCGCCTGTTGAGATCCGGAAGGAAGGGAAGGAGGCTCATGAAGGGCGAGCGGCAGAATTGCGTACAATGATTGCTGCGTACGTGACAAAGACGGAGGCAGAGGGGGGCTTCCCGACCGGGCAGGTCACGATGATCAACGGCTATGCTGTCGTGTCTCATGATGACGGATGTTACTTGGGCGACGGTGTTCATCCAAACTGGAACGGACACCTGCAGCTCGCAAACGGCTGGCTGCCTGCGGTGACGAACGCTATCGAACGCATGACCGCACGTGCCACTACCGGCTATACGGCTCAGACCGTGGCTTCGGCAGCGGATGCTGCGGAACTTGCGGCCTATCGTGCCGGTTACGTCAAGCTGGCGACATTCACCAACTTCAATGCCAAAGTCAGTGCGTGGGACGAGAATCCGTATGTGTCTGTGAATGATACCTATAAGGATATGCCTATGAGACGTGTCGCGTACTTCGTTGCGCGCAAGACCACTACTTCGCCCGATACGCGCTATGTCTGGGTTGATATGGACGCCGATGAGACATCTGGCACGACACTCGCAGCCTTCGGCATGCCGACTAATGCGGCAGTCAATGGCGTGGTGAACAACCTCCACATCTACTCCAACTCGTCCGCGATCGAGAACGTTGCGCCGACGGTGAGCGGCGTGAGGGGTACATTGATGCGCACCGAGAAGGGCGTTACAATGGCAAACAGCATTTCCACGGAGCTGGCACCTAACGGTCCGTATGAATTTGACTGGAATGACAGCATCGACGACACGAAATCGTGGGGCGTAATGAACATGGCTCGCATCTTTGACGGCGCGACCGCGACCCAACACCGCAAGCTCTTGGAGGCGCAGATGCTGTTCGACTTCAATGGCTTCAACACCGCTGGAAATAATAACGCCTTGGGTATTGGTAACTTTGCCGTGCATGGTCAGTATGATAGGGCTAATAGTACACTTGCTGACCAGACACTCAACTGGACATTTAATGTGGCAATGCCGACGATGGATGCTACCGCCCTCGAAACCGGCGTGATCGAGATCTGGGGCAAGCCGGCGTGGGGTACGATCTTCTCAGTGTACTAACTAGGGTTTCTGGACTTGGCGATGGTGAAAACGCACACTTTCACCGTCGCAAGGGCGGGAGTTGAAAACAGGCAGCTCCCGCCCGCTTTTTAGACTTTCATTTCGGGGACAGTCCCCAATTTCCTTTGTCTGGTGTCGGTGTTGCGTCGCTTGGCGGTTTGTCCTCCCGTTTGTTTCTCCGCAACTCCCCGCCAGACATTTTCCATGCGGGGACAGTCCCCGCACTGGCATCCTCACCGGCAGAACTAGTAGCATCCTGACCTTTGAGGGCGGGGACTGTCCCCGCATGATGCTGTAGACCTCGTTTTGAGCCATTTACAAACTCTTGCAAAAACCGCATTCCTGAAATCCGGAAGGGAGATGCGCATGAAACCCCTGTGCCATAAGGGCGAAATGCGCTTTTTGACTCCCAAAACCCGAAATCGAATGTTACGAAATCGTAACATTCGCGTAACATTCACGTAACATTGGAAACGAAATTATTTGCGATAATGGTTGCGTGGCGCGGGGACTGTCCCCGCACCGTCAAACGAAAGGAGCAACCGGTATGGCAAGGACAAGAAGGATCAAGTTCACGGACCGCGACGCGTTCCACCACGTCACCTCCCGCATAGCGGGGCGTCGCATGCTGCTCGCGGACCCCGAGGTGAAGCGCGAGATGCTGGACGCCCTGGAGCGCACCGCGGAGTTCAGCGGGGTCAAAATCGGCGCGTTCGCGATAATGGACAACCATTTCCACATGGTTCTCCAGGTTCCCGCCCCTGCGGGGACAGTCCCCGAAGCCGAGGTCCTGAGGCGCTACGCCGCGCTCATGGGCGCCAAGGCCTCTCTTCGCCTTGAATCGCACCTCAGGAACCTTCGCGCCAAGGGCGACAGCCTGGCCGCCGAGGGCGAGATCGCCCGCCTGCGGGCTAGGATGAACGACCTGAGCCAGTTCGTGAAGACGTTCAAGGAGGAGTTCGGCCGCCGCTTCCGCAGGCTCCGCCCCTACACAGGCACGATATGGGAAGGTCGCTTCAGGAGCACGCTCGTCGGCGAGGCCGAGTACCTCCGCCGCTGCGCGGCCTACGTGGAGCTCAACCCCGTGCGTGCGGGCCTCACCGGAAGCGCGGAGGGCTACGCCTGGAACACGGTCGGCGCGGCGAGGCGGGGGAGCGCCTTCGCGAAGCGCTGCCGCGAGTGGCTTCTCTCCGTCATAGGCCATTCATGCGGGGACAGTCCCCTCGATGAGAGGGCCCTTACCAGGCGTATAGCGCAGATCTCGGGCGGGAAGCTGTTCGGGAGCGCGGCGTTCGTGTCGGAGATGCTGGGCTTCTTCTCGGAGAAGGTGCGCTCCCGCAGCGCGAGGGCGAGGAAGGTAAAGGGGCTCGGCTACGCGTCGCACGGATGGGTGCTCGCGGCGAGACTGGAGAAGGCGGCATGAGGGCGAGGGATGGCATATGCGGGGCTTTGCGGCTGATCGTGAAATGCGGGGACTGTCCCCGCAGGGGGAGACTGAATGCCAACATGACGTGACGCAAAGCAACGGGATGTGGTATAATACAAGTCTATCATGAAATACAAAAAGATGCTGGTTCTCGCCGCTGGCGCGATGGCCGCTGCGTGCGCTTTTGCCGGTCACGTCGCGCCGCCGCCTTATCCTAATTTCGGACTGCCGCGAACAGAGGAGATGATGTTCCTCGTTCTGCAGATCGGCCTGATAATCTTTGCTGCCAAGCTGGGCGGCATGTTGGCCTCGCTCGTCAGGCTGCCTTCCATCCTAGGTGAACTGGCGGCCGGCATAGTCATTGGCCCATGGGCTCTAGGCGGGATAGGGTTTGGCGATGGACTGTTCGCGGAAGGATTGTTCCACGGCGCCGCGCTGCGCAGCATCGCCTCGTCGACAGGCGTTGCCTTCGATGCCGCGTCGCCCGCGCTTTACGGCATAGCCACGCTCGCTTCGGTCATACTTCTGTTCCTTTCGGGGCTTGAGACGAACCTCAAGATGTTCCTCAAGTACTCGTTCGTCGGCTCGATGGTGGGTGTCGGCGGCGTGCTGGTTTCGTTCCTGTTCGGCGATCTGTGCGCCGTCTACCTTCTGCCGCGCTTCTTCGATAGCTTCGCGTTTCTGCAGGGGCTTCCGCTCGCCGAGGCGATGACAAAGGAAGCGCCGCTCTACATGGGCATAATGTCCACCGCGACATCGGTCGGCATCACCGCGCGCATACTCTCCGAGAAGAAGAAGATGGATAGCGAAGAGGGCACCACCATCATGGCCGGCGCAGTGATCGACGACGTGCTCGGCCTCATTGTGCTCGCTATCGGAAACGGCATAATCGCCGCGAACGCGCGCGGCGGCGCGGCGGCGGACGGCATGAACTGGGGCGAGATCGGCGTTGTCGCGCTCAAGGCGTTCGGCGTGTGGCTCGGCGCCACGGCAATCGGCGTATTCGCGGCCCGCCGCATATCCGATTTCCTTAAGCGGACATTTCGCTCGCCGCTCGTCATCGCCACCATGGCGTTCGGCCTTTCCCTCATACTCGCGGGCTTCTTCGAGTTCATGGGTCTGGCTATGATCATCGGCGCGTACGTCATGGGCCTGGCGCTGTCGCGCACCGACCTCAAGCACATGATACAGGAGACTCTCTCGCCTGTATACACGTTCCTGGTGCCGATATTCTTCTGCGTCATGGGCATGATGGTGGACGTCACCCAGCTCTGCTCCACGCCCGTGCTCGTCTTTGGCGCGATCTACACCGTTCTCGCAATCGCCGCGAAGGTTCTCGGATGCATGGTCCCGTCGATGTGCTGCGGCTTCAACGCCCTTGGAGGACTTCGCATCGGCGCAGGCATGGTTCCGCGCGGCGAGGTCGCCCTCATCATCGCCGGCATCGGCCTTTCCTCAAAGTACCTGACCCAGGAGATATTCGGCATCGGCATTCTTATGACGCTCATAACGACCGTTGCCGCGCCGCCCGCGCTAGTCGCGCTGTTCAAGCCAAAGGCGCGCGGCGTTCGCCATCCGAAGGCGAACCACTCCGAGTCGCGCGAGATATGCTTCGAGATGGAGTCGTCTGACGTCGCCGACTACGTCACTACGAAGCTCGTCGCGGAGTTCCGCAACGAAGGCTTCTACACGTCCCTGCTCTCCAAAGAGGACAACATTTGGGAGATCGCCATGGACGACATGGAGCTGTCCGTGCGCCGTGACGAAAAGAGCATCCTTATCCAGTGCACGCCCGAGGAAGAGGCGATGGTGATGACGGCCTGGATGGAAGTGGCGAGCAAGGTCAACGATCTGGCCCGTTCCATCTCCAAGCCGATGCGCCGCGATGACTTCGTGAGACTCCTCAAGGATACCGCAACCGTCAAGAAGCCAGCTTCGACGCGGAACGTTCTGCGCTATCTGCAGGGCTTCGTGATGCTGCCGTCGTTCAAGGCCGCCAACAAGAAGGAGGCGCTTGAGACGATTGTCGCGGCGGTCGCCAAGGAGTGTCCGAACCACGTGCGCGATTGCGCGGCCGCGACCGCGGCGGTGCTGAAGCGCGAAGAGTCTTCATCCACGGGCCTCGACTTCGGCATTGCGGTGCCGCATGGCCGAGATCCATCCGTCACAGGCGTTGCAGGCGCGGTCGCGATCGTCGACAACGAGGGGGCCGGCGAAAAGGGTACGCTCTACGACTACGGCACGCTCGACGGCCGCCCGGTTAAGGTCATAGTCCTTCTCGTCGCGAACGACCAGGCGCAGACTCCATACCTGCAACTTATGGCGAGCATATCGCGCGTGCTCAGGGTGAACGACGGCTATGCGCGACTGTGCGAGTGCAAGACTGCGGAGGAGATGAAGAAGTTCTTCCGCGACAACAAGTGAATTCATAAGAAAGGAAGCATCTGTTCATGGCAAAAGAGACCACCAAGACGGGCAACACCGCACTAGACGCTGTGATGAGCCAGATCCGCAAGGAGTTCGGCGAAATGTCGATCATGCGGCTTGGCGACCAGGAAGTCAAGGACATACCGGTCATATCTACGGGGGCGCTTTCGCTGGACATGGCCCTCGGCGTTGGCGGACTTCCTCGCGGGCGCATCGTTGAGTGCTACGGCCAGGAGTCGTCCGGCAAGACAACCCTCGCCCTGCATGTCGTCGCAAACGCGCAGAAGGGCGGCGGAATCGCCGCGTTCATCGACGCCGAGCATGCGCTCGACCCGACCTACGCCAAGAAGATCGGCGTGGACCTCGACAATCTCATCGTGTCGCAGCCCAACTCCGGTGAGGAGGCGCTTACCATCTGCGAGCAGCTTGCGAAGTCCGGCGCACTTGACGTGATCGTCGTTGACTCCGTCGCAGCCCTCACGCCTCAGGCCGAGATCGACGGCAACATGGGCGACTCGCACATGGGCCTTCAGGCCCGTCTCATGTCGCAGGCGATGCGCAAGCTCACGAGCGTGCTTGCGAACACCAAGACTCTCTGCATCTTTACGAACCAGGTGCGCGAGAAGATCGGCGTGATGTTCGGCAACCCCGAGACAACCCCCGGCGGAAAGGCGCTCAAGTTCTATGCGTCGTGCCGCCTGCAGGTGCAGCGCATCGGCGCGATCAAGAACACCGGCGGACAGGTCGTCGGCAACCGCACTCGTGTCAAGATCGTTAAGAACAAGGTAGCGCCGCCATTCACCGAAGCGGAGTTCGACATCCTTTACACATGCGGAATCTCCTACGAGGGAAGCGTCCTTGATGCCGCCCTCGCGCGCGGCGTCGTCGAAAAGCGCGGCAGCTGGCTTTCGTTCGGCGACACCCAGCTTGCGCAAGGTTCGCTCGGCACGATAGAATATCTCCGCGAGCACCCGGACGTCACGGAGAAGATAGTCGAGCTTGTAAAGTCCACGCCGGTGAATCCGGCGCTCGGAAAGAAAAAGTAGGTTCCCCCTGACGCTGGCGCGCGAGCACCTGGATCCATCAAGGAAGCTCGTGGACGAAGTTGTCCGCTGGCTTTCCGGCGCGGCTCGCAAAGATTCCTCCGGCGCGGCATCGCTTGCGCATGTGCTGGTGGTCGTGCCGACGGCCCAGTCGGCTCGGAGTCTGCGACTTGCGCTTGCCGAGGCGTTTGGCGCGCGCGGCGTGCTTCCTCCCAAGGCGGTCATGGTGCGGGATCTCCTCGCCGACGCGAACATGCGTGTGGCGACCGAGGCCGAGGAACTTGCGGCGATGGCGGAGGTTCTTCTCGATGTCGATTTAGCCAGGCTCGGCTCGCTCTTCCCTCGCCCCCCCTCGGCGCGCACCGTAGATTGGGCCCTTGAGATCGCTTCGCAACTCCTCGGCATATCGTCGCTCCTTGGCGAGCAGGCTATGACGATGGGCGAAGTCGTCTGCGACGAAGATGCCGCGCGCTGGCGCGACCTTGCTACTTTGGAGAAGTCGTTCTTCGTCGCGCTTGAGGCGAGGGGTGTCGTGCCGTCCATAATGGCACGTCGCAGCGCTGTGCGTCGTGGCTGCACATTGGAAGGCATTGAGGATATAGTCCTCCCCGCGGCGGTCGATGTTCCAGGCGCGCTTGTCAAGTATCTTGAGTCCTCCAGTCAGCGCGTGACAGTGCTTGTGCACGCCTTAGAATCCGAGGACGCCAAGTTCGACAAATGGGGTCGTCCAATCGAGATGTTCGCGGCCGAAGTGCCGCCGGACGAGATTTCGGCCGCCCCCACTGCCGTCATAGAGGCGGACGATATCGCGCGGCGTTTTCGCAATGTGGCCCCGACTGATGCGCTCCCTGCACTTGCCGTATGCGACGCGGAGATGTACCCTGAGCTCGAAGGCGCGTTCCAGAACCATTTCGCAGAAGACGAGTTGACTCTGAAGAATCCATCGCGCGAGCCATTTGCGAAGTCCGCGCTTGGACGCCTGCTCGTCGGCATGCTCGACCTTTCGGCCCGCGGCGACTACGATACGTTCTCGGCTTTTGTCCGGAGCGGTGACGTCGCGCGCTGGGCAGCGGATGCGCTCAAGGTCTCCAAGGCAGAGGTGGCGCGATTCGTCGGCGCGCTCGACGGCGTTCAGAATGCTCACTTGCCGCGCACGCTGGACGAGACGATTGCCGGCGCCGAGGCGGAGTCGCTCTCCGCCTGGCGAGCGGAAGAGCGCAGCGCCTGCGCGGGCCTTGCCTTGCTTGCGCGGGCGATCAAGGCCGAGCTGGATGATCCGTTTGCATTCCTCTCCAAGATATTCGCGACCGTCGTCCTAGACGAGCGCAATCCTGGCGACCGCGAGCTTGTGGCCGCCGCAGCCGAGGCGCGCAGACTTCGCGAAGAATGCAGCGACGACACGATTCCGCCACGCCTTCGCAGTGCGCTCTATGCGAGGCTGCTCAAGAACGCGACCTTCATGCTGGAGCCGACAGCTCCTCATGTGCTGACAGCTCTTGGCTGGCTGGAGGTTCCATGGTGCGCTGAAGACGAACTGGTCTTTGCGGGCTTCAATGAAGGGTGCGTCCCCGAAAACGTGGTCGGCCATCCTTTCGTTCCGGACTCCCTCCGAGAAAGGCTTGGCCTGACAACTAATGTGTCCAGGGCGCGGCGCGATTCGTTCATATTCGCTGAGGCCGTCCGGTGCAGGGCGAAGGGCGCGGTGCATATCCACCTTCACCAGATATCCGCCGACAAGAACGTGATGAAACCGAGCCGCATCATTTTCGAGGGTGTGCATGATGCCGATCTGCCTTCTCTTGCGACCCGTCTTTACGCTGTCACAAAGGGAGGATCAGGCGCTCCGCAGAAGGAGCTTCCTGTGGCGTGGCGGCTCAAGCTGCCCATTCCGCCAAAGGGAGTCAGATGGCGCGACTCGATTTCGGCGACCAACCTCGACCAGTACATGCGCTGTCCCTTCAGCTTCTTCCTTAAGGAGACTTTCGGCGAGCGAAGCGACGACCGCGCACAGGAGTTGGACGCACTGGCGTTCGGCAGCCTGTGCCATGCGGTGCTTGACGACTTCGCCAAAGGTCCGGTGCGCGACTCGACTGATCCTGATGGGATTGCGGACTTTCTTGAATCCGCTCTACATAGTCGGCTAAAGACTTTTGGCGACTCGTTGCCAGCCGTCATTGAGCTTCAAGGCGAAGCCGCGCTGTCGCGGCTCAAGGCGTTTGCTCCTCTTCAGGCCGCGCGGCGCGCGGAAGGATGGCGCATAGTTGCTGCCGAGCAAAGCCTGTCGTGCACGATAAAGGGTGCGCCCACACTTATAAGAGGCAAGGTGGATCGCATTGACGTCAACGAACGCTCCGGCGAGATCGCGATAATAGACTACAAGACTTGGCGCCGCGCTGCCGCCGCGAACTACGAGAGCATACAGCTTCCCGCGTATCGCGCGATGGTGGAGGCGTCGGGACGCTTCCCTGCCGAGCGAGCACGCGACTCGAAGGCCTTTTACTGCGTGCTTGCCGAGCGCGCCGAGGACACGATGTTCGACGAGTCGCATGCCTGCCACAAGGGACTGCAAAGCGCCGCCGAAGACCGCATCGTAAACCTCCTTGAAGGAATCGCCCGAGGCATATTCTATCCGCCGTCGGGCACGGAGTGGCGCAACGACTACGGTTCGCTGGTATGGGAATCGCCCGAGGCTGGCATAGACGAGTCGTGGCTGGCGGACCAGAAGTCGCGCATAGAGGAGTGGGCTCGCGAAACGGAAGAGGGAGGTAGCCGATGACATTGCCTCCGCTGACGGTGATAGAGGCTTCAGCCGGAACAGGAAAGACGTTCTCGCTCGTAACGCGTCTTCTTGCACTCATCTTTGGAGGCGTAGAGCCAGAGCGCATCGTAGCGCTCACGTTCTCGCGCATGGCGGCCGGCGAGATATTCAACAGCTTCATAGAGCGCCTTGCGAACGCGACGGCTGATGAGCTTGTCGCGGCGGAGGAAGGCAGAAGACTTGGGCTAAGTCTGACGAGCGCCGACTTCGCGGCGATGCTCAGAAAGGTCATTTCTCGCCAGCACCTCTCGCTTATCGGCACGTTGGACAGCTTCTTGATGCGCATAATCCGCATGGTTCCGCTTGAGCTTGGTCTGGAGGGCGAAGTCGCTGTTATGAGCGAGTACAGAACGCCTGTGGAGCGCGTGCGGCTTGTGGGCGACCTGCTTATGTTGCAAGGCGACGATGCGAAGTCCATGTTGCGGGAGGCTTTCCGGCTGGCGTTCGGCAACGCAGGGGCGCGCGGCTTTCTGGACGGCTTCGCGAAGTTCATAGAGAACTGGCGGGAGGAGTATCGCGACAGGCTGCAGATGTCCGAATGGGGCGAGCCCCTTGTGGTCTGGAGCGGCGAACCGCCCCATGGTCTTGACGTTTCGCTTGGGGAGATAAGGTCCAGTGCGATACAGCTCGAGCGCTTTCGAGAAAAGAAGGGCGCCGCGACATTCATAGACGCGGTCGCATCGTTCAGCGGGTCTGTCCCGGCCATGCCGAAATGCATGGCGGGCGACCCAGATGCAGAGCGTGTGCTGCACATGATGCGCGTCTGGCGAATCGCTCGCGCGCTTGAGGAGACGCGAGGCGTATACTGGCTCATGCGCGCCTACGAGTCGGCCTATGCGTCGAAGGTGCGTGCGAAGGGACTTGTCGCGTTCGACGACATGCCGGTTCTTCTCAAGTCTCTTTCGGAGTCGGCCCGTCTTTCGCTTGAGTACAGGATGGACTGCAAGTTCGACCACTGGGCGCTGGACGAGTTTCAGGATACGAGCCGCAGTCAGTGGCAGGCCATAGGGAACATCGTCAACGAGGGACGGCAGGCTGACGGCGGTCGCACCGTGTTCATCGTTGGCGACCGCAAGCAGTCGATCTACGAATGGCGCGGCGGCGACGTGAGGATACTTGGCGAACAGGTCGAGCTGGCCAGGAGGGCGCCGAACAGCCTTGGCCTTCTTGACGAGTCGAGGCGGTATCTGCCGGCGATATCAAGGGCGGTGAACAAGGTGTTTGGCGAAGCGACCGTGCGCGGCGCATTCGAGATGGACGACGCCCCCGAAGGCGCCATGTGGCGCTGTCGCGATCACATCAGCCACGACAATTCGAGCGAAGGCTTTGTCGAGGTGGTGCAGGCCGTAAAGAAAGGCCGGGTGGCGACGGTCGCCGATTTCTTCGAGCCGGTTGCGAACGCTTTGGAGGCCGTCAAGCCGTGGGATCGCGGAATCACCTGCGCCATACTCGTCAGGAAGAACTCAACCGGCGAGGCGCTGCTGTCCCATCTCAAATCGCATGGCATCGACAAGGTAGTCTTCGAGGGCGACAGCATCGTGGCCGACTCGCCTGTAATGTCGGCGATGACGAATCTTCTCCGCCTTGCCGAGCATTCGTCGGACTCTCTTGCATACGAACATATACGGCATACGCCGCTTGCCGCTGCGCTGTGGCCGGACGGCATGGGCTGCGCAGCTGAGGTCTCGGCGCAGCTCCTGGAGGACTTCACGAAGAAGGGCCTTGCGCGCATGTTCCGCGAAGTGCGCGAAGCGCTCAAGAAGGTGCCCGGCTCGTGGAACGACTTCATCGAGTCCAGGTTCGAGGACTTCATGAAGTGCGTCGCCGAGTTCGAGGCGATGCGCGACTCAAGGACGCGGCTTGGCGACTTCGCTGACTATCTTGCAAACAGGACGCGCAGGGACTTTGCCGAGGCTGGCATGGTAAGGATAATGACCATGCACCAGTCGAAGGGGCTTGGCTTCGACTATGTAATAATTCCGTTCTTTGAACCGGACGGTCTCGTGGACTCTCGGCACGTGGGCCAGCTGAAGTGCGAGTCGCCTGCGTGGATCGTCTCGAATCCGGGTCGGCAGGTTGCGCTTTCGGACGCGGTTCTCGGCGCGGCGGAGCGCAGGCGCGAGCATGTGTCGCGCTACGGTGCGCTGTGTCTGGACTATGTCGCCATGACAAGGGCGAAGAAGGCGCTGACGATCATACTTCACCCTGCGAACGCCAAGCCACCTAAAGTTCCGGAGAAGTTCAGCGACCTTGTAAGGCTTGTGGGACTCACCACCGACGGCGACAGGGGATGGTATCTTTCTTTGCGCAAGGAGCGCGTTGCCGAAGTCGCGAAGGAGGCTGCGCCATGCATGGTTCGCAGGCCGAGGCGCGAAGTGGTGAAGGTGCGCCCGAGCGAATCATTCTATTCTGGACTAAGAGGCGATGTCCTTTTTGCCGACGGCTTTGGTCAGGCGGCCCGCAGGGGAACTGAAATTCACGAGCGCCTCAGCAGGGTGGAGTGGCTTGCTGAGCAGGACGCGAAGACCGCGCTTGAACGCGAGCTAATGAAGCCTTCGCCAGAGGCGTCCGTATGGCGCGAGAAGCCATATGAGATATTCGCGGCAGGCCGGTGGGAGTCTGGGCAGTTCGACAGGGTTGTGTTCGCGGGCGCGGGCGCTTCAAGGCGTGCGACGATCTGCGACTTCAAGACGAACGCCGTCAGGCCCGGCGAGAGTCTGGATGAATTTGAATCGCGCATGCGCGGCACATATCGGAGCCAGATGCTTTCCTACCGCGCTGCGCTTTCCGCGCTTGTCGGCATTCCCGAAGATCGCATCGAGCTGAAGCTGCTTCTGGTTTCGACGCAGAGCGTGGTGGTGTCATGAAAACAAACAATCATATGGCAAAGACGGCAGACATGGTGAAGCGTGGAGACGAAGGCGCGGTTCGCGCCGCAAAGTTGGCGATCGTCGGCGGAGGCGCGGCAGGAATGTTCGCCGCTGCGGTTGCCGCCGAGCGCCATGTGCCGTGCGTGCTGATAGAGCGCAAGGCCCGTCTAGGCTCCAAGGTGCTGATGACGGCCAACGGACGCTGCAACTTTACAAAGGATATTTCAGCTGAAGACTTCCTGCGCGATGTGGGGCCATGCGCCAGATGGGTTGCGGAGGCGATCCGCGAGTGCCCTCCGCGCCAAGTGATCAAGGGCTTCAAGTCGCTCAATGTTCCGCTGCGCCGGATGCCTGACGGGCGAATGTTCCCGGCGGACGGCAAAGCCGCTACGATAGTACATGCGTTCGGCGACCTGCTGCGCGATGAGAGTGTGCCGATCTTGACGAACTGTCCGGTCGTTGGCATAGCCGTCGCGCCGCGCGGCGGCTTCGTGGTGCGCACGGCCAACTTCGACCTGTCGGCGGAGAACGTGCTGGTTGCGACAGGCGGCGTAAGCTATCCCAAGACGGGCTCCGTCGGCGACGGACAGAACTTTGCCCGTGCGCTCGGCCACAGGCTGGTGCCTTACCGTCCGGGGCTTATAGGACTTGAGGCGAACGACCGCCGCATAACCTCCCTTGCGGGGCGCCGCTTCGAGGACGGGCGCGCCAAAGTGATGGATGCGTCGGGAAGGGTTGTGTTCGACTACCGTGGCGAGGTTGATTGCGAAAGCTTTGGCCTTAGCGGGGCGGCGGTCTACAACAGCCAGCGGTTCATAGAGCATGAAAACATGTCCGACTATTCAATAGAGGTGTGGTTCGCGCACGAACGGTTGACCTTCCGCAACCTTAGGCCACGCCCCGTAAAGGAGGCCATAGTCACCCTTGGCGGCGTTTCGCTTGATGACGTAAACCCGCATACCATGGAGTCGCGCAAGGTCAAGGGACTCTACTTCGCGGGCGAGGTTCTCGACATAGACGGTCCTACGGGCGGCTACAACCTGACGCTGGCGTTCGCCACTGCGCGAAAGGCGGTTGTATCCATCTGTGGATGAGATTCCATAATGCGCCAAATGTGCTCTACTGTGAGCACTTGATTCTTCTGCGAGTATTGTGATATAATACCGTTGTCTGCTGATAGGCGGGTATGGACCCGCAAATCAATAGGTTAGATTTCCCGCGCGGGAAGGGCTCTAACGCTGAGCCTGAAACGCGTTTGGGTATGTGTCGCGTGAAAGCCTGAGAAACTTCACCCGAAAGACACAAGGAAAAAGGACACTGCCATAGTCCGTGCAGTTTCGCCTTCTCCGTTGTATCTTTCAAGGTTCTCTCAGGCGCCTCACGCGATGCATCGGGGGAGGTGTCAGAAAGCCCACACCAAGCCCGATCAAAAACCGAGGGGCTGAGGTGTGTGTAGATGAGGAAGCTCAAGACAATAAGCGCGACGCGCCATAGCCGCGTCATGCCTTGTCGCATACTTTCTTATGCATCATCCTTAGCGGGTTTGTCGCTAGATGATTGTTTGCGCCGTTTTGCCTCGCCTCGCTCGTATGAGCGAATGGACTCCCCGAGAACGCGCTGGTTTGCCGCAGAGAAGAACGGATCGGGATTGACCGCAACGACTTCGAACGGAAGGCGCTGGCGAATGACCGACTGCCTGAGAAACAGGCGCACCGCGCTGGATATGTCAAGACCGGCGCGAGAGAAGAGCTCGTCGGCATCGCGTCTCAGGTCGGAATCGACACGTATCTGCAATGTTGATGTAGTCATTTCGCAATCCTTTGTAGTTCGTTTGGTGGATATTATATCAAAGCATCATTCGAACTGCAATAGCGACCCCGCTCAATTTCAATCCCACCGCAAATCCTTTAACTAACAAACAGGAGAATGAGTATGATACACAAAACAACAAAGACAATACTGCGAACGCTCGCGCTCGCATTAACAATCTGCGCGACGTTCCAAGCGCATGCGGCAAGGAAACCAAAAGCACTTTGGTTTAGGGATTTTGCTAATAATGTTGCGCACGGCAACTATACATTTAGCCTTAACAATGCAGCATCGGGCGAAGGGAACAGCATTTCAGATGGTGTGATTACCATAGGCTCGACTTCTTCAAGCGCAAACGGCGGCGTCACATTTATGAAATCTTCCGATAGCGGAAAATTGTTGACGGTCATTTCGCGAGTGAAAATGAAAAGTGGAAGTACTCAAGATGTATCCAACATTCCCGTTTTGTATTCATACAGAAATGGTTATGGTGATAATAAACTTGGTGTTATACTTAAAACAGATGGCAAGATGTCTTCAGCCTGGGACTTAGGTGCTTCAGGCTCTATTACTAAAAGTGTAACATTGAGTGATTCGGCGTGGGATTTTACCGCTGCACGATTTAGGAGTGATAGAGCTACTGCTGATTCTGTAGACGGGGAAGACGGTACGACAGGATACTTTAACGGGGATATATATGCTTATGGCTATGGTTGCCGAAACTATACATATAATCTTTATGGCGTAACAATAGGCGGCGCCTACAACAATAATGCTCGAAATTTTTCTAATCTACAAACTGATTACGTTGTTATTTTCGAGAATGCCGATGAGTCAACACCTTATGATATTTCTGCATGGTCGCTTTCAGGTATGACCACTGTATCTACTGACATAAATACGACAACAACAACAGATGGTGTAAACCTCCCCGCATCTGCGACACTCACGGCATCGGCCACTCCTGCGGCGGTATTTGTGCAACAGAATTCTACGTTGACAGTGACAGGTTCTGGCTCGCTCAACATCAACAGCGGCAGTGGCCCGCTTTATATCGCAGACGGAACAACGTTTACGATTGACGCTACGGGCGTTACGTCCCTTACTGCATTGAACCCTTCCGTTACGCTTGTTTCTGGCAAAATTTATGGCACCGATTTGATTACTGTTAAAGTGCCTGTTGTTGCCGGTTGCAAGGTGACGGCCGCCATAACTGAATCTGAAATTACGCTCACATGCGCGGCCAACAGCGTGACGTTCACTTCGCCTTTTACGGGAGCGGATCTTTCTGCGCCGACAACAGCTACAGGCTGGGGAAATTCTGCCGATGAGATTTCTTTCGGCGAAAACGCAACATTCGCACAGACTCTCAGCACGCGTTCAGCGGTGGTTGCCGATGTGTTTGCCGGCACCTACTCGGTCGTGAACGGACTCCTTAAGGCTTACGAGGCTGCAACAAATGCCGATAAAGACAGCTATCTTATGGTTTCCGGAGGAACTGCGTCGATAGTCAACGGACGTCAAACGGCTCCGTACGGTGCAACGTCTACAAAAAGCACGACAGGAGATTCCATCGTGCAGTTGCAGGGCGACGCTTCCGTAGACTATGTGTTTGGTTCGGGCGATCAGGGACATGGCACCACGCTAACAGGAAACTCTGGTGTTACGGTGAAGGGCAATGCCGTCGTCAAGGGGGCAATCGTTGGCGGATGGGGTTCTTCTCACCAGGCAACACCTGTAGTTACCGGCAATACGGCGGTTCGTATTGAGAACATACAGTCCAACAACTCTGCGGGGACATCTAGTGGCGGCGTAAATGTATGCATTCCCAACGACCTCGTGATTGGAGGATCGTCGTTGCAATGGAATGTAAATGGCCATTCCACCATTCAGGGGAGTTCTTCCGTTGTTGTGGCTATTGCAGAGGCAACTGGTAGTTTCGCGAAGAGGATTGTCGGCGGCAGCAGTTCGGATAACTCAACAGGCGATTATTATGGAAATGAAAGTGTCGGTGGCAATTCGTCCGTAACGATTACAGCGCCCAATGTGACGTTCCCTAAACTCATTGTCGGCGGCGGATATGCAAACAGCAAAGCAGGATACTCGTCTAGTGTTGGCGGAAATTCATCCGTGACGATAAACAGCGGTACTTATACTGGAACGCTTGTTGCTGGTGGATATGCGGAATCGGGAGGAACCTCAACTGTAGCCGGTAACGCCACATTGACGCTCAATGGTGGAACTTTCTCCGGTGCGACCATTAGCGCGGGAACGGCATCCGGCACAAAGTCGCTTGTGATTGGCGGCGATGTCGATCTTTCAGGCACGACAATAAACGACAGTGGGTTTGACGGATTGTCGGTGAGTGCAACAAAGACATTGTCTCTTGGGGAAAAGCGTCTGGTTCGGGCTTCCGATCTGACCCTGACTACCATAGGCGATGGCGGCAAGGTGTCGTTCAGGCTTACTTCTGCCGAGGATGCGGCCGAGCATGCGGTGCTTATCAACTGCTCGGTGGCCGATATGACGGGCAAGTTCACGATCCTGGATTCAACGGGGTCCGACATTACTTCTTCCGTTGCTGACAAGGTGTCCGTTCGCAACGGCTACCTTATCTACATGGATGTGAACGCCTATACGGTTACGATCGGCTCCGGCGAGACGGCATGGGATTCGGTGAGTTGGACGCTGGCTGGTTCTTCCGAGGCGATGGCCACCGCAGCTGCTGACGTCAATGCTGAAGCGACCATCACTCTTAATGGCGGCACGCTTGTAATCAGTGATGGCGAGACGTTTGCCGGAAAGCTTACAATTACGGGAACAGGAACGCTCAAGTTTACAGGCAATGCGACGCTGACGTCTGATTTGGATATCACAATCGGTTCTGGAGTTACGCTCGACTTCTCCGGTCTAACGAATCTCACCAACATGGGGCGCGGCGATACCATTATTTCGGCCGTCGCCATAACTGTGGGCACAAGCAGCATTACGTTCCCGTCCAAGTGGGAGTGTACCTATTCTACCTCCGCAACAAGCTTCGATATTGAAGGCTTCAATACGGAGTCCGATTCGGTTAGCATAAACATAGTCGGTGGTGCCGCGTCACGGTCGGGCAAGCGAATCACTAGTGGAGATGCAGGTTTTTATCCTGTAAGCAATTCACAGTGGAATCAGATTGCAGAGAAGACAACCACTGATGCGGTAAGCGTAAGTGTGGATGTCGTTGAACGGCTTGCAGCGGGCGTTTTAACGCAAGAAGCGGGAATGGTAGCGACCGCTTCTGCTAAAAATGCTTATACGTCAGGTGCTGCGACGACTGGTGCAAACGCAGAGCTCATGTATGGCTATTTGGATGATGGCGATTCAGGCGCATCGATAACTGTCAAGAACATACCATATTCGGAATATACTGTATTTGTGTATATGGGTACGGATGTATCGAGTGATGAAAAGAATTTCCGCCCCGTAACAATAAACGAAATCAGTTATTGTGGTAGCGGCTCTACAACTGTCGCAGGCTCTTCGAATTGGGGTGTTTATACTTCAGCACGTGGCAACGTAACACTTGCAGAGGGGTCCAACTATTTGAAGGTGATTGGGCAGACAAGTTCAACACTTACTGTACAGGGTTCAACGGGAAATGACGGCTACCGTTGTGGTATAGCGGGCATTCAGATTGTCAACACCGGAACCCGTCCAACAATATACGCCGCTACTTTGGACGGTGCCGAGGGAACGCTACTGCCGTCCGGCGAATCCACCGGCATGACAAAGACATCGGTCGGATCCTGGAGCGGCAGCTCTACAGCCAAGATCATCCTTACGAATCCCACAGATGTCAATTCCACAGTCACCATCGGCGAGAATATCAATACTGGTTCGCTGAAGATTAGAGGCGCAGGCACTGTTACCCTTGCGATAGGGGACGGCAAGACACTTACGATCAATGATGACAAGGTTGATCTTACCGAGTTTTCTGGTACGCTTTGTGTCGATACTACGATGCCGTATAACGTCTTTGCCGCTAATAGTGCCTACCAAACGAATAACGGAATTGTCCGTTTCTTAGGGGAGAATCTTGAGTTTACTGGCGAGGCATCGCTTCCGTTTGGGAAAATAGCTTTCAATTCTGCTACGTTGAAAGCTGCTGCAGGTAATCAATACATTGATAGCACATATAGAACTATAGTTGTTGAAGATGGTGATGATGTTACGATTGACAGTGGCGTTTACTACACCTCATTGAATTTTGATGTCCGCGGTGGCTCTCTAAGAATGGCGAATACTACAAAATTCTGGTTTGGTAATAATTCAACTTTTACGCAAACTGGCGGTACTGTCACGTTTGATGGAACTGGCTCAGATTTTGCTGCTGGCTCAAGCAGTTGCGGAATATTTGGATACAGTCGCAGTGGCGTTGTTAACATTTCCGGCGGTCTGTTCGATATGAGCAAGATGCCGCTTAATCTATGGGCAAGTAGTTCAGCATTGAATTTGTCTGGCGATGGACAAGTCAAGGTCAAAGGCATTATTGCACATGGCAATTCCGGACGGACGGTTACGGTCGGCGGATCATCAAAGCTGATCCTGACAGGCACACAAGGTATCGATACTTCGCTTGCATCGGTGACTTTGAGAGGCGGCACTATCGAGCTTCAGGAGTCAGCGACGATAGCGAAGCAGCTTACGCTAGACGCTTCTACTGAGTCTACGGTTTCTGTTGCGGCAACGAAGACTGCTACGCTCAGTGGTGGCGTCACAGGCACTGGTACGCTTAAACTTGATGGAGCAGGGACGATAGCTAACAGCACGGCTTTGACAAATGTCAGCGCGATCGACTTCACGAAGGGACTTGCGGTCAATGTAGACGTAACGCTTCCCGCTGGAGCAGTCCTCTATGTTGGCAATGACGATGTGACCATTGGTGGCGCTGTCACACAGTCTGGCACTCTGGTCATAGACGGTAGCGCGATCACATCCGGCGACCCATCCGATACAATCACAATTACCGCGTCGAGCGACACTTTCACAGTTGCGAACGTTTCAACCCAGAATATGCCCGGAAGCTGGATGCTGGACACGACAAACTCGACCGGTACCGAATTGAAACTGGTAGCATCGGAGGTCGCTACGGTCGGGGAGAACAGTTATGCCACAATCGCGGCGGCAATCGACGCGGCGAATTCCGGTGAGACGAAGACGGTGACGCTTACCAGCAATACAGGTGACAGCAGCACGCCAGTAACCATTCCTGCTGGAGTGGCGGTCAACTTCGGCAGTTATACATTGACTTGCGGGACGCTTACTGTCGGCTCGGGCGTTGTTGTAAATATGGCTAATATTTCGGCAACGAAGGTGGAAGGTTCTGGGACGGTCATCTATGATGGAACATACCCACCGACAGGACTTGGCTGGACGGATGCGGACAATTGGAGGGGTACACTTGTCATAAAATCCATTTCCGATAAGCAAGGGTTGGTACTGAACAACATTGGCAATGAAAATTCTGTCGTTAGACTAGATGGTGTCAGTGATGCCTATTTTGATGGTTCACAAGAAGCCAAACCAACCTTGGATCTGGATGGAAGTGGTCTTACGCTGCATTATGCCAATAGTGACAATGTAGTGATATTGTCTAAATTGACAGGTTCCGGTCCTCTCAGCATTACTGGCGGTTCAAGCTATGGTGCTGCCGTAGTAGTAAAAGAATCTTCGCTGTTTACCGGTGCGATTACATTGCAGGCCGGCTGTCAGCAGCAGTTGATTTTTGGCGATAGCGGTTCCGATGCTACCACTGCAAAGATAATCGTGAACAGTGGCAAGATCGCAACTGTTCCTACCGGAACGACTTGGAGTGCGGCTGGTGGTTTCGATGTGAATGGCACCTTGGCCTTTGATGGGACGGGCTCGGTTGGAAGCAATGTCACGACCTCAAATGGTTCGACGCTTGACTTTTCAGGATTTACAGGAACAACACCTGCCATTTCTGGCTCTTTGACGCTCGCGAGCGGGACGACAATCAAACTTCCCGACAGCGCTAATCTTTCCACGGGCTACCAGGTCGCTTCGTCTGGCGGATCAGGGTTTATAAACGCCACTGTCCAGATTGATGTCGGTGAGCCAACCACTGAGAACATCAGATTTGATAGCGGAACGATATATGTGGTGTCTCCTGTTCAAATCAATACCAACGACAAGACCTACACTGTTTCTGAGGTGTTCGGCACACCAACCGCTACAAGCGATTATGTCATTAATGTCACGGCAACGGCCACGATGACCGTTCCAGGCACCGCAGTCAGAACAGTGACGTATAATTTCACCGCTGACGGAAACACCATTACTTTGGCAGATGGCTATAAGGTTCCCGCAACGACAACAAATCTCAAGATCACCGACGCGTCGAGCCTTACGGCGGGCAACTACACGCTCTTCCAGTGGACTACGAAACAGGTCCTCTCCGCTGGTTACGGCACGATGTCATCGCTTGATGTGTCCGGTTTGCCTAGCAACCTTTCAGCCGAACTTGTGTATTGCGTTGACAAGATAGTCTTGCGAGTTTACGACACCGCTGCACAAGCCGCGAAGGGGACATTGAAGATTTGGGCTTATGGCGACTCCATAACAGAAGGCTTCAATCTTGCCGACACGTGTGCAAACTACCGTGGACTCCTTTGCCAGAAGCTTTCGCTTTTGGGTTTCAATGTCGAGACTGTTGGTTGTTACGATAAGATAAGCAATGCCGCGGAAAGTAGCGAGCTGATGCCCAAGGACCCCGCCGGACAGGATTTGCCGCCGCGTTGGCGCTGGCATTCTGCAAAACATGGCTCTACGGCTGGTCCGACATCCGCAGATACTCGCGCCAATTTGATTGAAAATGTGGACTCCCTTTGTGCACAGGTGGGCAAGCCAGATGTAGTTCTTCTGCATATCGGCGTTAATGATCTAGGGGCGTCGAAAGATTTCACAGGCGCTACGATGACCAAAGAGATTGTGTTTAAGTCATGGACGAATGTAGTGTGGCACCTTGTCAACAACCTGCCTGAGTCGAAAATCATCGTATCTACATTGCTTTACGGCAATGCTAGCAGCGCCAGCAGGAAATCAAGCAATGCAAAGATAAAGGAGTTCAACGAACTTGTGAGAACGCAAATGAATCTTGCGCCTGGCGCTGCAGGAGCGTTTCCTTCAAGAGTGATACTTGCTGATCTCAACACTTGTTTCGAAACAACTGAAACAGAGGCTGCACCGGCGGGCATCACCATAGACACAGGCATTGACTATCTCCATCCTGATTGGTGGGGTTGTGATCAGATGGCGGAGGGATGGCTTTCAGCCATTACTGATGTTTCCAAGGCCAATTTCTCTCCTGACGATGCTTTCCCGTCAGCAACTCCATTGGTCGCGCCTACAAAAGAGCAGCTTGGGGCGGCTGCCAAGGCGGAACTCGCAACATATCTGCCAGGTTTCAGGCGTGTGTGCTATCTTGAGGCTGCGCACGGACTTCTGACAAATCTTTCCGACGCAATCCCCTACGTGGAGAAGGATGATACTATTGCCGCTAACACGTACACAAAGGTTGGCTATTTCGTGGAAATCGTACGTTCCGACAACAACGCACACCAGTGGGTGTGGGTCGATATGGATGCGTTCGGGGAGCGAAATCTTGAGGATGTGGGCTTGCCTGTAAAGAATATTCAGCAAGTCGTCACAAGTCTTCATGTTATGTCGAATCATCGCGGCATAGAGACAGTCGCGGCTGATGATGATTCTGTTTCAGGATTCATTGAGTTTTCGCCTTATCAGCTCAATCCGAATGCTTCGGGCGTAGCAGACGCACCTGCGGACGAAAATAATACATACGATTGGAACGATACTCTTCTGAATGATTATGGATCGTTTGCTTGTATGCAGGTTCACAGAATTGCTCCTTCATCAGGCCGTGCTGCGCAGGTCTTGTTTGCCTACAACAACTGGAGATCTGCCATCGACTATCCTGCTGAATTGGGTATCGGCAATTTGTCCCAGCACTTTTTCAAAGTAAGCGGAAAGAATAAGTCCACGGATTGGACTGCAACATCCTTGTCGTCGACATTGAATACGTCCAAATATAATGTTAAACGAATCGAAATATGGGCTAAGCCAGAGTATACTGCGACGATGTCTGCCACAGGAAACTTCAGCGGGCTTGAGTTCTCCCCGACTCTACCTACCGATACATCTGCTTGCGATCTGATTGTTAATGTAACAGCAAACGCAGAACTTACTTTTGGTAGCTTGACCGCTGTTGATACAATCAAATTTGATATTGATGAGGATGTAACACTTACGATTGTGGATGCAGATAATCTTACGGCCGGGAAGGTTATTGTCTATGGCACAGGCACGTTGAAAATTGCCGGCTCCATAACGACAGATATTGAGGTGTTTGACGACGCGACCTTTGCGTTCGGTAGCGGAGAGTCTCTCGCAATAACAGGCAATCTTACTGTCGCGTCCGGCAAGACGCTGACTCTTGCGCCCAGCACAATCACTTCTGGCACGGCTGTAATGCTAACAGCGGATTCTGTTGTTGGTGATATTGCGTTCGCAGCGCCAGATGAGGCGAATTACGAATATTCTATGTCAAGGTCTGGATCAACCTTTAAGATCGTTCGCATCCCAACCAACCCGGCATTCTCCTTTGATGGCACAATTGGTGCAACGCCGACTGGATGGTTCTCCAGCTGGGCAGGAGAAGGTTTTGACACATATTTGCGCGTCGGGCCTAGCTCAACTTTGCCTACGGTGTACGAGGTCACGGAAGGGAAACATCCATACCACGAAACGGTTGCATGGACGGATAAAGATATAACGTTCTCAATATACGCCGATATTTCTCAGGTTTCTGAAACGGGCAAGCAAATGCTTGTCGGCGTTGGCAGGACGGGAGAAGTTGACAATAGAAAATTCCTTATCCTATATCGCGAAGGTGCGTCTGTCAAGTTTGGTGTCTGGGATACGGGTAAATACAGTGACGACGGCGATCCGACGCATCTAGTCGGCACTGCGGCAACAGTTACCGCACCAGTTTCCAGCGGATATCACCTCTATACGGCAACTTTCAATCACGTAACAGGCGATGTTAAGTTGTATCTGGATGACTCGGCTGCAGCTACTGGTAGCGCCGGAGGGGCGATTGCTCTTGCTACAGGCTTTCAGATTGGAAGCATATTAAGGGGTGTCAATCATGATAATTGGTCAAGGTGTAGCGGCGATCATGGATTGACCAAGGGTGTTGGTATGGCGGTTGCGGCGATTCGTGGCTATGATGCGGTGTTGGAGGCCGAGCAGGTTGCAAAACTTGTCGAAGACTTCCCAGCGACGGATGGCACGCAGATGACATTCTCCGTTCAGCCTAACGCTAGCGGCAAGACGCTGACAGTGTATTCTTCAGCAGAGACGGTCCCGACCTCATTTGGTCCTTCCGCCGGTAGTGTTGTCATACCGTCCGGCAATACAGTTAGTGTTACGAATCTGCGCACGTATCCGAATGGCGATGGTGGTGAAGCAATAAACTCCGTAACAATTAACGGAACACTCAATGTTTCTGCCGTAGACACGGTCGTGAACGATTCTGATGCTGGTAAGGGAGTTGTTTTGGGATACTGGGTTAAATCTGGTTCAGCGAATACTAAAACGACAATCTCGGTTAGCGATGGCGGCGTGTTGAATGCGCAAGACGCATATGTGATGATTCCTTGGAGCGGACAAGTCAAGGAGGCCAAACTAGAGATCTCTGGCGGTACCGCAAGAGTAAAGGGTCTATATTGCAATGGAACCGCTGGCGTGGTTTCTGGTCAGGTCAACTTGAGCAATGGCGGCACTTTGGAAGTGGCTACGATCCCCGCAGGAGGTAGGGTTATAACCAAGAACTTCGGAAAGGGCACATTCCGCATAACTGATAATGCAACAGAAGGAAGGGCCATAAACTTCCAGGGCGATAGTGCAGAAAACGCCACTATCCTTGATCCAAATGGACATACTCTTACTCTGGAGGCAGCTGCGGTGACTGGTAGCGGTTACATAAAGATAGCCAGTGGCACTACAGGCACGGTCGTCTTTAATGGCGGTAGCTTTACCGGTACTGTGGTTATTGACGCGAATGCCGCAGTCGTTCAGGGTACTATTCCAGGCACACTTAAATCTGGTGTAGCTGACAATTGCGTGTGCTCCGTGACGGTTGAAGAAACAACCACATACTATCCGACTTTCGATTCGGCGATTTCTGCCGCTGGTGCAAACGAGATAACGGTGCACAACTACAATGACGAGCCATTGCCCGCACACTATCGTGTAAAGGATGGTAAGCTTGTATTGAAGCCCGGCACCATCTTCTCGGTCTACTAAGGCCAAATAATTTGGCGGCGGCGAAAACGCACACCTTCGCCGCCGCAAGGGCGGGAGTTGAAAACAGGCAACCCCCGCCCGCTTTTTCTCCCCACCCCTCAGGGCCTGTCCCAACATTTGTCACCCGCCAGACCTTCCCCATGCGGGGACAGTCCCCGCACTAAGTCCGAAAGACTGGTTTGACCTATTGGTTTCATGCAATCGACCTATTGGTATGGGTTATTGTCTCTATTGGGCAAGGGCAAACGAAAAAGACCCTAGCGCAAGAGTAAAAAGGCCCTATGGCAAACGACATTTGACCCTAGGGCATTTCAAAAAGACCCTAGCGCAAAATGAATCAATGCGGGGACAGGCCCCAGCGGTTTCTTGTTGGGCGATTTTTGTCATTGATTCAGCAGCGCAAGCTATGCTATAATACACACCGATCTCAGCCTGCAAGGAGGGGATCACCTTGAAGCGGGGAAGTTGTCCCCGTGTTAGTGGCGAGAAGCAATTCCCGCCACTCTCGTTTTAATGAGGTTATTATATGGAGCGCAATTCATAGGGGACAGGCCCCGGCGGTTTCTATGCGGGGACAGTCCCCGCCGGTTTCCGACCCAACTGCTTATAGCTGGCTCCGCTGGTGTGCGGTTGCATTATAATGAAGAAATTGGTCTTTGAAGCGTTGACGGACGGAGAAAAATATGATAAACTTCATTTTAATGAAACTCCAAGATATAGGATTGTTTATTGCCAGACGCCGCAAATCGCTGGACGTGACCCAGCAGGAATTGGCTGAGATTTGCGGCGTTTCCGAGCATGCGCTATGCAATCTGGAGCGTGGGACCGGTAATCCGACAATGCGGCTTGTCGATTCCGTCGCCAGCGCATTGGGTCTTGAGCTCACGCTCGCCGTCAAGGATATGGAGGCAGTATGAAGTGCGTGACTGTCTATATGAAGGGGGTTGAGGCCGGCTTGCTTGCGCGATTCAAGCGTGGCGGATACGAGTTTCGTTATACTCGGGCGTATCGCGAAAGCAAGAATCCGTCCGTCGCATTTTCCATTCCCAAGCGGAAGGCCGTGCATCGCTCGGAGGTGTTGTTCCCGTTTTTCTACGGTCTTCTTGCGGAAGGTGAGCAGAAGCGTATGCAGTGCCGCACGATGAAGATTGATGAACGCGATCATTTTACCCGCCTTGCCGAGACATGCAGGCAAGGTGTAATAGGAGCCGTATATGTCTTGCCGCGGTAATGTTCCGGATGTGCTGCCGTTCACGAAAGCAGACTTGCGGTTGCCGATTGTCATCCGCAAGGGGCGGCGCAATTCCATCTCGGGTGTCCAGTCGAAGGTGTTGCTGTCCGTTGTAGACGGGAAGTTCGCCGTTGTCGAGTCTGGCGGAGACTTCATATTGAAGCCGGTTCCGGAGGATTCGCTTTCAAGATTTGCGGCAGACATTCCAGCCAACGAACATCTTACGATGCGAATCGCCTCCAACCTGTTCGGAATCCGCACGGCCGAGAACAAGTGTGTGCGGTTTGCCGACGGAGAGCTTGCGTATCTCACGCGTCGATTCGACCGCAAAGACGGAAATGCGCTCAGGCAGGAGGATCTTTGCCAGATTGCGGGACGAAGCGAAGAGACCCATGGCGAGTCGTACAAGTATGATTTCAGTTACGAGGAGATGGCCGACATAATACGCATGGCCTGCCCAGCGGCACAGATTGAGCTTCCGAAGGTGTTCCGTCAGATTGTCTTTGATTATCTTTTCGCAAACGGCGACGCGCATTTGAAGAACTTTTCCGTGTATGAGAGTGCGCTGGGCGATTATGTGATGACTCCTGCGTATGACCTCCTCAATACGCAGCTGCACTATCCTGGAGATCTGACGTTCATGGCGTTGTCGCTTTTCAAAGACCCTGATTTCGCCACGCCTGAGTTCGAGGCGCTAGGATACTATTCGATGCCTGATTTTGTCGCGCTAGGGGCAGCGTATGGACTTTGCGAGCGTTCCGTAATCAAGCTTTTTGACGATTTCAAGTCACATCAGGCACAAGTCGCGGCGATGGTAGCGGGATCTCTCCTTTCGGAGGACGCCAAAGTGGAGTATCTGCGCATTTTCAACGACCGCCTCGCCATGTTCCGCTGATTATTCGTGGGGTCTCCAGCAATTGTGCAAGTGTGTGTGCGCGTACGCTCAAAATGCCGGCACAGCCCCTGTCGAAAAGTGCACGCACTTTTGTTTGGAAGTGCACGCACTTTTGACTAAGAGTGCTTGTCTCTTTTTTGCGCTGACGCGCGACCACAAAAACGGTGTGACGAGTCAATCGCTGACGCGATTTGAAGCCGTCTGTTTGCCTGTTGGCATCAAAACACGTTTTGGCCAACGCCAAACAGCCGCCTTCAGCCTGACGGCTCGACTCGTCACATCGACACGAAAAGCGCCTTCGCGCTACACGAAATTGCACGAAAGCTCCGCACATACCTTTAGCTACTCATAGCCAACCAGCGTTTTTGCCGCTGTATTGTTACTATAAGGTAAATTGGCAGAGAATTTTTCGTGTCTTTTCGTGAAGCGTGACGACGCTTTTCGTGTCTGACTATGCGACGAAACCCGAAGGGTTGATTCTGCGAGACGGCATGGGCCGAGTCGACGACTCGTGGCCCTATGGCGTCGAGCTGAAGCAAGTCGCCGCAAGGCGATTAGTCGCATAGGCAGCTTTCGTGGTCGCGCGTCAGCGCAAACCAACAAGACAGACCCCAAGCAGTAAGGACCCAAGCAGCATTACTGCCGAGGAAGAGTTACAAAGTACTAGTACTTATGGCCAAATGTACTAGTACTTTTGCGCAAATGTACTAGTACTTTTGATCAAAAGTACTAGTACTTTGTAACTTCTGGTGCGCACCAGGGCTACGAGGGGTGCGGAGTCGCGGCAGAGATGGTGCTTTTTGACGAAAAATCGCCTAAACTGTGACAGTTTAACGCCTGCCGTGCTGGGCATTAGATGCTTCAATAAACATTATGATATTTTGCGCAAAGACCGATGACCATTGACCGATAAATTTGATATAATGTGCGGACCGTGAAACTAGAGATACTGCCATCGCTTCTTGCTGCCGACTACGGTCGGCTCGCTGACGAAATCCGCCGCGCGGAAGAGTCCGGCGCGGATGCCCTTCACCTCGACATAATGGACCCGCATTTCGTGCCCAATCTGTCGTTTGGTCCTGACATGGTCGCGCTCTCGCGCCGCGTAGCGCCCAACTTCTACCGAAATGTCCACCTGATGATGTCGCGCCCAGACTTGTATCTCGAGGCGTTCGCGAAGGCCGGTGCGCAGACGATCCAGATTCATGTCGAGGCCGACTGCGACCTGCATACGGAACTGCCGCGCATCCGTGCGCTTGGCGTGAAGCCCGCAATCGTGCTGAACCCCGAGACCCCGATTGAGCGGATTGCGCCGTATCTGGACGAGGTGGACGAAGTTCTGGTGATGACGGTTCATCCCGGTTACGGCGGTCAGAAGTTCATAGCCGACTGCCTCCCGAAGATCGAATGGCTGCGTGCGCGTCGTCCCGCCATGGATCTCATGGTGGACGGCGGCGTGAATGCGACGACCGCCGTTGACTCCGTCCGCGCCGGTGCGAACCAGCTGGTCGCCGGCAGCTACCTTTTCGGAAAGCCCGACATGGCCGCAGCCGTCGCCGACATGCGCGAAAGGTGCCGATGCTTTCTGCGCTGATGCTTTTCGCGGCGGTTACGTTCGCCGAGTCGAAGACGCTGGCCGTCCAGATATGCCTCGATCGCGCCGGATGTTCGTGCAACACGATTGACGGACAGTGGGGGCGCAAGTCGCAGTCTGCCTTGGAGCACTACTGCCGCGACCGTAAGCTGCCTGTTCCGGAGACTCCAGAGGCCGCGTACGATACGATCTTTGCGAAGGAGAAGCGGCTTTTCAAGTTCGAAAATGTGACTGCGGCCGATATTGCCGCGCTCGTCGCAATGCCGACCGATCCAGCGGAAAAGTCCGAGCTCGACAGGATGGGCTATGCGACGATCAAGGAAATGTTTGCCGAGCGGGGACATGTAAGCGAGCGCGCCTTGGAGCGGCTCAACCCGAGAATCGATTGGTCGAACGTCAAGGTGGGCGACAGGATTATCATTCCGGATTTTCCGTCGATGGAGGAGGAGCTTTCGGTGTGGCCCAAGGCGCAGTCAAACACCCCGAAGCGTCCCGACGCCGCGCTCGTTAAGGTTTCGCTTTCGCGTTTTGAGATAACGGCGTACGACAAGTCCGGGCGACTGCTGGGGCTTTATCCATGTTCGATCGCGCGAAGCAAGTCCAAGTTGCCGCCACAGGGCGAACTCAGGCTTACTACTCCGGTCTCCAAACCAAACTACACATATACGCCGGACTATGTTCCGCCGGGACAGAAAATGCAGCGGTACATATTTCCAGAGGGAGAGAACTGTCCGGTGGGCGTCGCTTGGCTTGGGCTGGACCTTGCCGGCTACGGCATACACGGCACGCCGACCCCCGAATCGATAGGCAACGCCGAGTCGCATGGGTGCTTTCGCCTTTCGAACTGGAACGCCGCCCGCCTGTATGCGCTATGCCCTGTGGGGACGCTGGTGCTGGTGGAAGAATGATGAAGTGCCTGATAACGACTACCGACGAGCTCAGCTCTGCGTGCGAGACCGCGCGCAAAGAAGGGTGCATATCTCTCGATACTGAATTTGTTTGGCGCCAGACTTATCTTCCTCAGCTTGGCATAGTGCAGATCGGGACGGCGGACGATTGCTGGGCCGTGGACTGCGCAAAGGGATTTGACCAGTCGTGCCTGGGCTCGGTGATTGAGGATGAAACCGTCGTAAAGATACTTCACGACGCGCGGCAGGATCTTGTTCTGCTGCGGCGCTTCACGGGCGCAAGTCCGCGTTCAGTATTCGACACCCAGCTGGCGGCGGCTTTTGCCGGGTTCAGGTCGGGGATCGGACTGCAGAGTCTGCTACTGCAGGCCATCGACGTCGGCCTTGCCAAGACGGAGACATGCACAGACTGGACCCAACGTCCACTTTCCGAAGCGCAGGTGCGTTACGCGCTTGACGACGTGCGTTATCTTGCCGCGCTCAGGGACGAGCTTTTGCGCCGCGCCGCGTCTTTGGGAACGCTCGCCTGGCTTGAGGAGGAGATGGCGCACTACAACGATGCGGCCCTTTACGCCGAAACTTCGCCGAATGAGGCGTGGCGCAAGATCAAGCTGCGTCGCGCCAGGTTGAAAGGACGCGGCTTCGCCGTCTTGCGCGCCGTGGCTGCGCTCAGGGAGGAGCTTGCGCGCGAGTGGAACAAACCTCGTCTTTGGCTTGGTGCGGACGAGTCCCTTATCGACATGGCCGAGCGCGGCAGGGTAGGGAAGCTCGTTCACAGGCTTGGCGGGGGACGGGGCGATCAGCTTCGCGCACTTTATTCGCAGTCGATCGAGGCCGCCTTGGCTCTTCCCGAAGAGGAATGGCCAGAGGATCCGCGTGTACATTACATCGACGAGGTTCTGGAAGCCGCGGGCGATGCAATGAGATGGCTCGCGGAGCGTGCGGAAGCGTTGCACGTTGACGCGGGTGTGATTGCAAACAAGGCGACGGTAACCGCATTCGTAGATAATGTGGCGGACGAGACCAATCCGCTCGCTGGCGGATGGCGGTGGGAGGCCGTTGGCCGCGAAATGGCGGAAAAATTCGGGGTGGATTGATGGGGTCGCATCAGATAATAATGGATTCGCGCGTTGCGCATGTAAGGGAGCTAAAGGCGGAGATTGCCCGCCTTCGTGCGGAAAATACCGCCCTCAGGACTGAAAACGAGGAGCTTTCGCACCATTTGGACCTCGCCATGCTTGCGGCGGAAGATTTGCGGGGACTGTCCCCGGATGGCAAATTCATTATAATCGATGGCTGGAACATGGTTCTTGGCGCAGAAAACGAGGCGAGGAATCCGGCGGAACTAATAGAGCAGGCAAAGCGGCATTTGGGGGACTGTCCCCACAATTTCGTGTGGATCGTATTCGATGGGCCGAGGGAGAATTCGCGTGTCGAGGGACGGCTCAGAGTGTCGTACACTGGGGGGACAGGCCCCCACAGGGCGGACAAATTCATATGCGATTTCCTCAGAATGGCGCGTTTTCGTGGAGATATTTCGCGAATAGAGGTCAAAACCCACGACAAAGACTTCGCTAAAGAAGTAAGTCGGCTTACGCGAATTTAGGAGTTTAGCGGGATTATTCACCATATACATGTATGCCATACATGAACAACCGAAAGAAAAAAAAGATACATGAATGAGACGATAAAAAAACTGGGCCTTACCGCATTGGCCTTCGCCGCAATTGCCTCGTTTGCCGATGATCCGAAGGCAGGAGAGACATGGCGCGTATCCACGGAGACGGTAGTGCTCCGGGAAAGGCCTGACGGTCTTTCGTCGGCGGTTGCGTCGCTTAAGTACAACGACGCCGCGAAGGTAGTTTCTATATGTCGCTTTGCCGTCCCGTTCGATGGTGACAAGGAGAAGTTTCCTGAGACTCTTCTGCCCCTGTGGGTAAAGGTCGTCGCCGGGGGCAATACCGGCTATCTGCCTTTCCCGTCCATCGCCAGCGAATGGCTGATGAACAACCAGAATCCGAACGAGACGATTTCCGCAGACGGAACACTTGCCGCGAAACGCGGCTTTTCCGAATCGGAAGACGATGTTGCATTGGCGTCGATGCGTGGATTCTCTGAATCTGAAGACGGCGAGATGTCCGCAATGCGTGGTGCGGCAGGAGACGGCAAGTCGTCCGCAAAGGCCGATCCCGCGGCGGTAGCTAAGGTTATTGCAGAGCGCAAGGAGGTGTCCGACGCGGAGATCGCCGAGTTCATTTCTGCCGGTAGACTCGCCAAGTCGGAGCCGCGTCAGATAAAAGAGGAGAAGGCAGAGGAGGAAAGCGGCTTCTTTGGCGGATTTATGAAAACGACCCGCAAGGCAAGTGCAAGCGGACTCGGCTTTGCGTCGAAAATCGCCGGTTCTGTCGGTGGCGACAACAAGCTCGTAGGTACGGCGGCGTCTGCAGGCAAGATCACAGCCGGACTGCTCTACAGCGAAGTGGGGCCCGTCCAGGAATACCAGCTTGGGTGCGTGGTGGCGGCGCGGATGCTGCCGTTATATCCGGTTCTGCCACAGGACGATCCGCGTAGTGCGTATGTGCGCACGCTCGGCATGGCGCTTGCCGCCGCTTCGAACGACCCGATGCCATACCATGGGTACATGTTCCTGGTTGCACAGTCCGACGAGGTGAACGCCTTCGCGGTTCCCGGCGGATTTGTTTTTGTGACGACCGGCATGCTTGACTTCCTGAAAGACGAAGACGAGCTCGCGGCGATCCTTGGGCACGAAATGGGGCATATGGAACTTCGGCATGGCATGAAGTCCGTGGGCAAGGAAAACGTCCTGAAGCTCTTTTCACTGATGAAGGACGCGGCAACGGCGGCGGTTGATTCGAAAGACTCCAAGAATGTCGAATTGCGTCGACAGCTTGCTGCGCTAGCGGATGAGATATTCAACAATCTCACCACTTCGATTCGCAACGGCTACGGCATCGAGTTGGAGAGCCAGGCGGACTGGCGTTCCGTGCAGTTCTCGAAGACGCTCGGCTACGACACGAAGGCGCTGTACGACGTGCTGGAGCGGTTCAAAGCCGAAAAGGGTTCTTATGGCGGGGCGAGCTATCCTGCAGAACGCGGTGCGGACGTGATGAAGTACCGCGAAGGATTCGGCTGCAGGGACGGCAAAGGCAAGCCCGGCCGCGCCGCAAGGGCCGCCCGGTACAAGGCCGCCGTGGGTAAATAAACGACAAAAGGCGTCAGGGTATGGTTTCCGAATACGACAAGGCGCAGGACAGGCGCATAGCCGCGAACGCCAAGGCGATTTCGAATCTCGTAAAGTACATGCGCGAGATACGCGACCATTTCGAGCCGATCTACGGATTGGCCGAAAAGGTTCCGGAGAAGTGGACCGCGACCGTCATAAAACTGAGGATGGTCGCCAAGCTTGGTGTAGTGTTCGTGCTTGTCGCCAAGCTCGGCGGCTGGTACTTGAATAAGCAGAAGTTGCACAAGATGGCGGACAGATACGCGGAAGTTGCCCGTCGGCTGTACTATTCCGAAAACAACCCCGACGTTGCCCTGCCGTTCGTAGACCAGGCTCTTGAAATAGAAAAAGAAAGCCCTGAATACATCTTTTTCAGGGCGTACATAAAGGGCATGGCGGCGACGCGCGACTTGTTGAACTTGGGGCGTCCGTTCAACAAGACGGAACTCGACCGTGCCCATCAGGCATACGCAGAGGCCGTCTTTTTGCAGGGGCTCGACCCGACGAGGCCCGAGCCGTACATCCTGCAGGGTCAGATACTTGCCTCGCTGAAGGATACTGCACGCGCAAAGGAGGCGATATCGAAAGCGGTGGAGATGGACCCGAATAGCGACTTCGCGCTTGTCCGTCTTGCGATGGTGCAGCTTGACGAAAAGGACGTTTCTGCCGCGGAAGCATCGCTTGAGAAGGCGCTGGAGCTTAACCCAAGCTCGAAGTGGGCGTGGCTTTGGAAGGGCGTCGTCGCGATGGATTTCAAAAAAGACCCCGAGGCGGCGCGCGCTTGCTGCGACAAGGCGCTGGAGATTGATCCCAAGTTCGATATGGCGCTGTACAACCGCGGTTGGACATATGCGACTGGAAAGACCAAAGAGTACGGCCTTGCGCGAGCGGAGATGAAAAAGGCGCTGTCCGTGAATCCAGATTACAAAGAGGCCTGCTACGCAATGGGGATGTTCTACGGTTACGAAGACAATTATCCCGTTGCGAAGGTGTGGATGGATAAGGCAATCGCGATGAATGCCGATTTTCTGCTTGCGCACAAGTGGCGAGGCATCATTTGCGGCGAAATGGCACAGTACGAGGACGCTGTAAGCAGCTTCGGCTTGGCGATACAGCTCGACCCGATGAACGCCGACCTGTATGTTCGTCGTGCGAAGATGTCCGTTGCGCTTGGCAAGCTTGATGACGCTTTGCGAGACCTCAATTTCGCGTACGAACTCGATCCGACCGCGAAGCGAACTCTTCTGTATCTCGGCGATGTTTACCTCAAGGCCGGCAACTCCGACAAGGCGTTGTCGTTCTACGACAAGGCGACGGCCGCAGATGTCAACTATGATGAAGCCTATGCGCGAAAGGCAACACTGCTCATGCAGATGAATAGATTCGACGATGCGCTTGCCGCAATCGATCTCGCGATAAAAGTTTCATCATACAAGCCTGAACGATTCTGGGTGCAGAGAGGCACGGTCCTTGAAGCGGCGGGTCGGTGCGATGATGCTGTTGAATGCTTCGCTAGGGCGCGGACGATTGCGCCGCGTTTCGCAGCCGCATGGCGTAGCGAGGCTTTGGCGCTTAAAAGCCTTGGCAAGCTGGACCAGGCGAATGCGGCGGCGAAAGCCTATCTCGAACTTGTCCCTACGGATGAAGATTTCAAAAAGGAAGGCTTTTAACGCCTGGAAAGAATGAGCTATCTGGTAAGTAACCTGCGAAAGGGCGTATTTAGGGTGATTCAGCCGGACTCGTCCGGGTATTGGCCAAGTCTGCTCTTTGACTGGATGATCACTTCGCTGATTGTTCTCAGTGTCGCTTCCGTATTTGTCGTGACGCTCGACCTCTCCGCCGCCGTGCGTCGCGCACTCATAGGATTTGAAGCGGTGGCGTCCATTGTGTTCACAATCGAATATGTGCTTCGCATCTGGACGGCGCCGGAGCTTGATTCCGAAAGGAGTCCGTGGCGTGTGCGTGTCCGTTACGTTGTTTCCGGCATGGCAATCGTCGATCTTCTGGCGATTCTTCCGTTCTGGCTTCCGATGCTTCTGCCTGGTTCTATGCTGGGTATGCGGGCGTTTCGTCTGGTGCGTCTTTTGCGCATATTCAAGCTTAACCGGTACTTCGATGCGCTTTCGATGATTGGTGAGATAGTACGGGATAAGCGGCGGGAACTCATTGGATCGATCTTCTTTGTGGCGATTCTCATGCTTGTTTCATCGTTACTGGTGTACGCCGTTGAACATGATGCGCAGCCAGAGGCGTTTCGCAATGCATTTTCCGGGTTGTGGTGGGCCGTTGCCACGCTGACTACGGTCGGTTACGGCGACATCTATCCTGTGACGGCCGTCGGACGTATTTTCGGTGCAATCATCGCACTGCTTGGCATCGGAATGGTTGCAATTCCGACGAGCATCATATCATCAGGATTTTTAGAGCACATGTCGAATAAGCAGAGCAAGGCGGCAGATACTCGGAAGGATGAAGATACTCCCATTTTCTGTCCGCACTGCGGGAAACGGATTTTATCGCAAAACAGCAAGTAAGTTGAATGAATTTCGCGGCAGATTGGCGCGGAACGCGACAATTTGGCGCTGAAACAGGGTGATTAAGTTGTGGCATGGCCTCTGCTAATATGGCGGTGGAGGTAAAAAACCATGAATGCAACTTACGAACCACCAGAAGACAACGAGAAGTGCCTTGAGAAATACGGCACTGACCTGACCGCGCTTGCGCGGACGGGCAAGCTCGACCCTGTCATCGGCAGGGACACGGAGATTCGTGACGTCATCCGCATCCTTTCGCGAAAGACCAAGAACAATCCCGTGCTAATTGGCGAACCAGGCGTTGGCAAGACCGCCATCGTCGAAGGACTCGCGCAGAGAATAAACCGAGGCGACGTGCCGGACGGGCTCAAGGACCGTACCGTGTTCTCGCTCGATATGACCGCGCTTATGGCCGGCGCCATGTACCGCGGACAGTTCGAGGAGCGCCTGAAGGCAGTCCTCAAGAAGATAAAGGAGTCGGAGGGGAAGATAATCCTCTTCATAGACGAGATCCATACCATCGTCGGGGCCGGCAAGACCGAAGGATCTTCGGACGCGGGCAACATGCTCAAGCCAATGCTCGCGCGCGGCGAACTTCACTGCGTCGGCGCGACCACCCTTGACGAGTACCGCAAGTACATGGAGAAGGATGCCGCGCTCGAGCGCCGCTTCCAGCCGGTGATGGTCGAGCCGCCGTCAGAAGAAGACGCGATTTCGATTCTCCGCGGCATAAAGGACCGCTTCGAGAAGTACCACAACGTTCACATCCGCGATGAGGCGCTTGTGAACTCCGTAGTGCTCTCCGCGCGGTACATACAGGACCGCTTCCTGCCCGACAAGGCGATCGACCTTTTGGACGAGGCCTGCGCCCGCATCAGGACCGAGATGGACTCGTGTCCGCAGGAGCTGGACGAGATATCGCGTCACGTGCGACGTCTCGAAATCGAAGAAATAGCGTTAAAGAAGGAAAAGGACGAAGCATCCAAGAAACGTCTCGCAGAGCTTCAGCAGGAGCTCGCCGAGCAGAAGGCCAAGGCCGACAAGATGACGGCCCAATGGAAAGAGGAAAAAGCGGCGCTTGAAGAAGTGCGCCGAGTAAGGACAAAACTTGATGAAGCGAGAAACGCATATGAAACGGCCCTTAATAGAGGTGACAACGCGACAGCGTCCAGGTATAAATATGGTGTCATACCAGAGTTCGAGAAGCAACTCAAATCCCATGAAGAGGATATGGCTCGCCGGGGTGCGAACGCCATGCTCCGAGAAGAGGTGACCGCCGACGAGATTGCCGAAGTCGTCAGCCGTTGGAGCGGCATACCTGTAACGAAGCTGCTTGAAGGCGAGCGCGAAAAGCTCGTTCGCCTAGGCGACATACTGCACCAGCGCGTCATCGGCCAGGACAAGGCGGTCGACGCCGTCGCCGACGCCGTGCTGCGCTCGCGCGCCGGCATCAAGAACAGGCAGCGCCCGATAGGCGCGTTCCTGTTCCTGGGGCCGACCGGCGTAGGCAAGACCGAGCTCGCCAAGGCGCTCGCGGCAGAGCTCTTCGACGACGAAAACGCCATGGTGCGCCTCGACATGTCCGAGTACATGGAGAAGTTCGCGGTGTCGCGGCTGGTAGGCGCGCCACCCGGCTATGTCGGCTTCGAGGATGGCGGCCAGCTTACAGAGGCCGTCCGCCGCAAGCAGTTCTCCGTCGTTCTCCTCGACGAGGTCGAGAAGGCGCATCCCGACGTATTCAACCTGCTACTGCAGGTGATGGACGATGGCCGCCTTACAGACAGCCACGGCAGGACGGTCTCCTTCAAGAACACGGTGATAATCATGACCTCGAACGCGCCGAAGGACGCGCTTAAGGACATCTTCCGTCCCGAGTTCCTGAACCGTCTGGACGAAATTCTCGAGTTCGACTCGCTCAGCGAGGCTCAGATACGCGAGATCGTGAAACTGCAGTTGAAAGACTTTGCCAAGCGTCTTGCCGATCAGGAGCTTACGCTTGATGTGGACGAGAAGGCGCTTGAAGTGCTTGTGCGCGATGGCTACGATCCCGTCTACGGTGCGCGCCCGGTGAAACGCGCAATCCAGCGCGATCTTGAAACGCCTATTGCCCGCGCAATCGTCTCTGGCGCGTATTCGCCAGGGTCGAACATAAAGGTCACGGCCGACGGCGGCAAGATCAGCCTGAACTGAAGACATATATAAGACGAATAGTAAAAGTCGTGGGGCGGCATGAAGGATGCCGCCCCTCTTCCTTGTTGGCGCACAAGTGCGACAGGCTGTCGCGACAGATTGTCGCACTTGTCGCAATATAGATGTGGTGGAGTGGTAATTTGGGTCTTGGCACGGTCTCTGCTACTCCTTGGGCGTTGCCCCAGTAAGGCAACGGAAGGAAGAAAAAGATTATGGCAAAAGTATTAGGTATTGACTTGGGAACGACCAACAGCTGCATGGCTGTCATGGAAGGCGGCGAGGCGGTCGTAATTCCCAATAAGGAGGGCGCGCGTACGACTCCGTCGATTGTCGCTTTCACGAAGAACGGCGAGACTCTCGTTGGCCAGGCTGCAAAGCGTCAGGCTGTGACGAACCCGAAATCGACGATCTACTCCATCAAGCGCTTCATCGGTCGCCGCTTTGACGAGATGACCGATGAGATCAAGATGGTTCCCTATGAGGTGGTCCGCGCCGCCAACGGCGATGCCGCCGTCAAGGTGAACGACAAGGTCTACACCGCGCAGGAGATTTCCGCGATGGTTCTCCGCAAGCTGAAGGAGGACGCCGAGGCGTTCTTGGGCGAGAAGATCACCGAGGCCGTCATCACGGTTCCCGCCTACTTCAACGACCAGCAGCGTCAGGCGACGAAGGATGCCGGCAAGATTGCCGGTCTCGACGTGAAGCGCATCGTCAACGAGCCCACGGCGGCTTCGCTCGCGTACGGTCTCGACAAGAAGAAGAACGAGAAGATCGCGGTCTACGACTTCGGCGGCGGTACGTTCGATATCTCCGTCCTCGACATCGGCGACGGCGTCTTCGAGGTGAAGGCCACCAACGGCGACACGCACCTCGGCGGTGACGACCTCGACCAGGCGATCATGAAGTGGATGATCGAAGACTTCAAGGCTCAGCAGGGCATCGACCTGTCGAACGACATGATGGCCCTTCAGCGTCTGAAGGAAGAGGCCGAGAAGGCGAAGTGCGCACTCTCGACCGCGACGACCTACGACATCAACCTGCCGTTCATCACGGCGGATGCGACGGGTCCGAAGCACCTCACGGCCACGCTCAACAAGGCGAAGCTCGAGGCCCTCACGATGGATCTCGTGAACCGCACCAGCGAGCCTTGCCGCAAGTGCATGGCCGACGCGGAGCTCTCGACGGTCGACGAGGTCGTTCTCGTCGGTGGCCAGACGCGCATGCCTCTCATTCAGGAGAAGGCGAAGAGCCTCTTCGGCAAGGAACCCCACAAGGGCGTCAACCCCGATGAAGTCGTGGCCATGGGCGCGGCGATTCAGGGCGGCATCCTCAAGGGCGAAGTCAAGGACGTGCTCCTTCTCGACGTCACCCCGCTCACGCTCGGCATCGAGACTCTCGGCGGCGTGATGACTCCGCTGATCGAGCGCAACACGACGATCCCGACCAAGAAGAGCCAGGTGTTCTCGACCGCGGCCGACAACCAGCCCGCCGTGACGATCGCGATTTTCCAGGGCGACCGCAAGATGGCCCGCGACAACAAGAGCCTCGGCAACTTCAACCTTGACGGCATTCCCCCGGCGCCGCGCGGCGTTCCTCAGATCGAGGTCACGTTCGACATCGATGCTAACGGCATCCTGAACGTCTCGGCCAAGGATCTCGGCACCCAGAAGGAGCAGAAGATCACCATCACCGCCGCGGGCGGCCTCTCCAAGGAAGAGATCGAGCGCATGCGCAAGGACGCCGAGGCCAACGCGGCCGAGGACGAGAGGCGCCATGCCGAGGTCGAGGAGCGCAACAAGGCCGATGGTCTCGCGTTCCAGGTCGAGAAGACCCTCCGCGATTCCGGCGACAAGATCGCCGCCGACAAGAAGGCTCCCGTCGAGGCCGCGCTCAAGGCGCTCAAGGACGAGCTCGCCAAGCAGCCGCCCGCCCCGATCGCCGACATCAAGGCGAAGCAGGAGGCCCTCATGAAGGCGATGGAGCCTGTTGCGCAGGAGATGTACGCTTCGGCCCAGCAGTCCCAGCAGGGCGCGGCGGGCGCAGGCACGCCTCCTCCCGGCGCGGGCACGCCTCCGCCGAACAACGGCGGCAGCGAGAAGAAGGGCGGCGATGATGTCGTCGACGCCGACTTCACGATGAAATAATCTAAAACAGCAAATCCTACTTGAAAGGAAACAGACAAATGAAGATCAGACCTCTGGGCGACCGCGTGCTCGTGGAGCCCATCGAAGAGAAGGAACAGACCGTCGGCGGAATCATCATTCCCGACTCGGCAAAGGAGAAGCCCATGCAGGGCACGGTCATCGCGGTTGGCAAGAAGACCGACAAGGACGGCAAGGAACTGCCTTTCGACGTGAAGGCCGGCGACACCGTGCTTCTGCCCAAGTACGGCGGCACCGAAGTGAAGCTCGACGGCAAGAAGCTGCAGCTCGTCCGCGAAGAGGACCTGCTGGGCGTTCTCGAGAAGTAAACGACTGGGAATGGACGGGGAAGACCAGTCTTCCCCGGACCCTAACGATAGGAAAAGGAGATATTTATCATGGCTAAGCAAATCAAGTTCGACGCCGAAGCGCGTCAGAAGATTCTGGCGGGCGTCGAGAAGCTCTCGTCCGCCGTCACGTCCACTCTCGGCCCGTCCGGCCGCAACGTGATTCTCGACAAGAAGTTCGGCTCGCCCCAGATCACCAAGGACGGCGTGACCGTCGCCAAGGAGATCGAGCTGCCCGATCCCTTCGAGAACATGGGCGCGCAGATGGTTAAGGAAGTCGCCTCCAAGACGAACGACGTCGCCGGCGACGGCACCACGACCGCCACGCTTCTCGCCGAGGCGATCTACCGCGAAGGTCTCAAGAACCTCACCGCCGGTGCGAACGCGATGGCTCTCAAGGCCGGTATCGACAAGGCGACCGCCGCTGTCGTCGACTCCATCGCCAAGCAGGCCAAGAAGGTCAAGAGCGCCGATGAGATCGCGCAGGTCGCGACGATTTCCGCCAACGGCGACGAGGAGATCGGCAAGATGATCTCCGACGCCATGGACAAGGTCGGCAAGGAAGGCACCATCACCGTCGAAGAGGCCAAGACGCTCGAGTCCACGCTTGATGTCGTCGAGGGCATGCAGTTCGACAAGGGCTACCTCTCGCCCTACTTCGTGACCTCGCCCGAGGACATGGAGTGCGAGCTTGAGAATCCCTTCATCCTCCTCTTCGAGAAGAAGATCTCGAACCTCCAGGACATGCTCCCGCTCTTGCAGGCCGTCGCGAAGACGGGCCGTCCGCTCATGATCATCGCCGAGGACGTCGAGGGCGAGGCTCTTGCGACGCTCGTCGTGAACAAGCTGCGCGGCACGTTCTCCGTCTGCGCGGTCAAGGCCCCTGGCTTCGGCGACCGCCGCAAGGCGATCCTCGAGGACATCGCGGTGCTCACCGGCGGCCGCCTCATCAGCGAGGATATCGGCGTCAAGCTTGAGAGCGTCCAGCTCACCGACCTCGGCCGTGCGAAGAAGGTCGTCGTCGACAAGGACAACACGACCATCGTCGAGGGTCTCGGCAAGTCGGCCGACATCAAGGCCCGCACCGAGCAGATCAAGAAGCAGATCGAGGATACGACCAGCGACTACGACCGCGAGAAGCTCCAGGAGCGTCTTGCGAAGCTCGCCGGCGGCGTTGCGCTGATCAAGGTCGGCGCTGCGACCGAGGCCGCGATGAAGGAGAAGAAGGACCGCGTCGATGACGCGCTGCACGCGACCCGCGCAGCCGTCGAAGAGGGTGTCGTCGCCGGTGGTGGCGTCGCCTACCTCCGCGCCCAGAAGGCCATCCAGGCCCTCGAGCTCAGCGGTGACGAGAAGGTTGGTGCGAGCATCGTCGAGCGCGCGGTTGAAGCGCCTCTCCGCAAGCTCGTCGCCAATGCCGGACAGGAAGCCGCGCTCGTCGTCGCCAACGTCAAGAAGGCGACCGGCACGAACGGCTACAACGTCCGCACCGGCGAGTACACCGACCTCCTGAAGGCCGGCGTGGTCGATCCCGCCAAGGTGACGCGCTCCGCTCTGCAGAACGCGGCGTCCATCGCGGGCCTCTTGCTCACGACCGACTGCATGGTCACCGACCTTCCCGAGAAGAAGGAATCCTGCGGCTGCGGCGGACACGGCGCCCCCGGCGGCATGGACGGCATGATGTAACAGTCTGTTGCAGATTGCATCAAACCAGGCGCGGCGAGCCATGCGGTTCGCCGCGCTTGTTATTTTATGGCCAAACTTGAGAAAACATATGTTCATAGAGGTTTTCGGGGGTGCCGTTGCATTTGTGCAAAAGATTTGGTATACTTCTCACTTTCATGCCCGGAATGTGGACAGTTAACAAAGTGGCTGCTTACCACACTTCAGACGCATTCGGGGTCAAAAGCGTAATTTTTCGCAAAAAACAACAAGAAAAAAGGCAAGTCCAAATGAGCGCAGAACGCAAGGTGTTCGGCAGGCTTCAGGGCATGGCGGAGACGCCGCCGGACCTGATAGACATTCAGACGCAGTCATACTGCGAGTTTCTGCAGGGGGATGTACCTCCGCAGAAGCGCGAAAACGTGGGTCTCCAAGCAATATTCAAGGAGATATTCCCCGTTGCCAGCTATGACGGGCGATATAAGCTTGATTTCGTGTCGTACACGCTTGACACGCCGAAAAAGACTTACCTGCAGGCGCTCATGGACGGCGAGACCTATGCTCGTCCCCTGAGGGCTACCTTCCGCCTTACTGAGGGTGAGGATGTCCGCGAAGAGGAAGTTTTCCTTGGCGACATGCCGGTCATGACGCCCGATGGCGCGTTCGTCGTTAATGGCGCGGAGCGCGTGATCGTTTCCCAACTCCACCGTTCACCCGGCATCTCGACCGAGCGTCAGGTGCACGCCAACGGCCAGCCGCTCCTTTCCGTCAGGATCATTCCCGACCGCGGCAACTGGATCGAGGTGATGTTCGACACGAACGACGTCATGTGGTGCTTCATGGACCAGCGCCGCCGCCGCCGCAAATTCTATGCGACGACGCTCCTCAGGGCGTTCGGCTATGGGCTCGACGAGCAGTTGATGCAGCTCTTCTACGATTTCAAGAAGCTTCCGACTTCGAAGAAGTACGCCGACAAGGATCTCCGCATGCTCGTCATGAAGGACGATCTCGTCGACACCGACTCCGATGCTGTCATTGCGCGTCGCTACGATCCTGTTACGCCCGCCATGATGGAGCAGATCGCCGCCGCGGGCATACCCGAGATCGAGGTCGTGGACGTCGCCGTGGACAACGGAACCCTGATCAAGACTCTTCGTGAAGACGCCAAGGCCGGCATCCACAATGAAGAGGATGCGCTCAAGGAGATATACAAGAGGATGCGTCCGGGAGATCCGCCCACGGCCTCCAACTCGAAGCAGATGATCCACAGGATGTTCTTCGAGCTTGCGCACTACGACCTTGGCTACGTTGGCCGCCACAAGATCAACAAGAAACTTGGCCTTGCCGGAAAGGTCGACGAGAATCTTCGCACCCTGCACGAGTCGGGCATCGACGTGATCGAGGCGATCCGCCTTCTTCTCAAGATATACGTCGGCAAGGAGACGGTCGACGACATCGACCACCTCGGCAACCGCCGCATCCGCACGACGGGCGAGCTCCTCGAGAACCAGTGCCGCATCGGCCTCGCCCGCACGGAGCGCCTCATCCGCGAGCGCATGACGATCCATGATCCGAACCAGGGCCCGCTGACGCCGCAGCGCCTCGTGAACTCCAAGACCTTCAGCGCGGTTGTGACGGACTTCTTCGCCCGCTCGCAGCTTTCGCAGTTCATGGACCAGACGAACCCGCTTTCGGCCCTCGCCCACAAGCGCCGTCTCTCGGCGCTCGGTCCCGGCGGTCTCAGCCGCGAACGCGCCGGCTTCGAGGTCCGCGACGTGCATCCCTCGCACTACGGCCGCATCTGCCCGATCGAGACCCCTGAAGGCCCGAACATCGGCCTTATCTCGTCCCTCGGCATCTACGCGCAGGTCAATCGCTTCGGCTTCATCGAAACGCCCTACCGCAAGGTTGTCGGCGGCGTAGTGACCGACGAGATAGAGTATCTGCCCGCCGACAACGAGGAGCAGTATGTTATCGCCCAGGCGAACGCGCCTCTTACCGAGAACCGCACATTTGCCGAAGAGCGCGTCACCTGCCGCTACAAGACCGAGTTCTGCGAAAAGCCCGCTCGCGAAGTCCAGTACATGGACGTCGCCCCGATGCAGGTCATATCGATCGCGGCGGGTCTTATTCCGTTCCTCGAGCACGATGACGCGAACCGTGCGCTGATGGGCGCGAACATGATGCGCCAGGGCGTGCCGCTCATGACGACGGAGCGTCCCTATGTTGGCACCGGACTTGAAGGTGTGAGCGCCAAGGACTCGCGCGTCATTGTCACTGCGCTGGAGTCCGGCAAGGTCGCTTACGTATCCAGCGAGGTGGTTCTCACCACGCAGGACGGCGAGCTTCCGAAGGGCGTCGAACCCAATCCCGATCCGGCGAACTACGACTTCGAGGCCGAGGCCGAGAAGGGCGTAAGGCGCTATACCCTCCAGAAGTTCCGCCGCTGCAACGCCGGAACGTGCTTCAACCAGAAGCCGATCGTCAAGAAGGGTCAGAAGGTCAAGGTGGGCGACTGCCTTGCTGACGGTCCTGCGACCGATCAGGGCGAACTTGCGCTTGGCAAGAACCTGCTTGTCGCGTTCATGAGCTGGCGCGGCTACAACTTCGAGGACGCCATTCTCGTGAACGAGAAGCTCGTTCGTGAAGATGCGCTCACCTCTCTGCATATCGTCACCTTCGAGTGCGGCGCCAGGGATACAAAGCTCGGCCCCGAAGAGATTACGCGCGACATTCCTAACGTCAGCGAGGATGCTCTCAAGAACCTGGGTTCGGACGGCATCATCCGCGTCGGCGCCGAGGTCAAGCCAGGCGACATACTTGTCGGCAAGGTCACGCCCAAGGGCGAGACCGAGCTAAGCCCCGAGGAGAGGCTCCTCAGGGCGATCTTCGGCGAGAAGGCCGCCGACGTGCGCGACACGTCCCTCGTAGTCCCGCCCGGAACCGCAGGTGTGGTCATGGGTGTGCAGGTCTCGACCTCTCAGCAGAGTGATCTGATGGACGAGAAGAAGTCCAAGAAGGCCAAGAAGGACGCCGAGAAGAAGCGCAAGAACCAGATATCGAAGCTCGAGAAGGACCTCACCGCGAAGCTCGCGGCGGAGCTGATGAACGAGAAGCTTCCAGTCGACATCACCGATACGACCACAGGCGACATCATCGTACCTGCGAACAAGAAGATCAAGAAGTCGCAGCTTGCGACGCTCGCCAAGGCCCATGCCCACTGGGAGATGGAGGTTGGCCCTGCGCGCGAGAAGGTTGCTTCCATCATCGATCCGTTCGATGAGGAATTCGCGGCGATCGAAGACGCGGCGGAGAACAACGACGGACTCTTCGGCGATCTTCACGGCGATGGTGAAGTTGTGAAGTCCGTGCGCGTGTTCCTCGTGGACAAGAAGAACCTTCAGCCCGGCGACAAGATGGCCGGCCGCCACGGAAACAAGGGTGTCGTTTCGCGCATCCTTCCAAGCTGCGACATGCCGTTCCTCCCGGATGGACGTCCGGTTGACATCGTGCTGAACCCGCTTGGCGTGCCTTCGCGAATGAACCTCGGCCAGCTTTTCGAGACTTACCTTGGTCTCGCCTGCCGCACGCTGAACTTCCACGCGGCGACGCCCGTGTTCGACGGCGTCATGGAGAGCGAGATAGACGACCTGCTCAACAAGGCGCGCGAAGTGCAGCGTCAGGAGGAGGGCGACCAGGCCTGGATATGCCCCGAGGGCAAGACGGTCCTCTATGATGGCTTCACCGGCGAGCCCTTCGAGCAGAAGGTCGTGGTTGGCGTCATCTACATGCTTAAGCTGCACCACCTGGTTACGGACAAGATCCATGCCCGTGCGGTCGGTCCGTACTCGCTCGTCACGCAGCAGCCTCTGGGCGGCAAGGCCCAGCTCGGCGGCCAGCGCATGGGCGAAATGGAGGTGTGGGCGCTCGAGGCGTACGGCGTTGCCTACGCGCTTCAGGAGCTGCTCACGGTCAAGTCCGACGACGTCCAGGGTCGTACCCGAATCTACGAGTCGATAGTGAAGGGCACGAACATCCTCGATTCCGGCATGCCCGAGTCGTTCTCGGTGCTCATCCACGAGCTTCGCGGCCTCTGCCTCGACACCCAGCTCCTGGGTGGCGACCACATAGGCCAGAAGCGCAAGAGCGAGACGCCGACAGCAACACCGGTCCCTGCGCCGGCTGCCGCCGACGACCTCCTTGAAGGCGCGCTGAACCTGTAAGGCCAGTTCGAGAGTTCGAAAGTTTGAGAGTTTGAAAGTTCAAAACAATGAATCCTTATAACACTTCTGACATATTCGGCGGCTCGTTCAACGCATCCGCCCACTACGACGCCGTCAAGGTGCAGCTTGCATCGCCCGAGACGATCCGCGGATGGTCGCACGGCGAGGTGAAGAACCCCGAGACGATCAACTACCGCACGTATCGTCCCGAGAAGGACGGTCTGTTCTGCGAGAAGATCTTCGGGCCTACGAAGGACTGGGAGTGCGCTTGCGGAAAGTACAAGCGCATCAAGAACAAGGGCATCGTTTGCGATCGCTGCGGCGTGGAGGTTACGCTCGCGTCGGTGCGTCGTCAGCGCATGGGCCATATCGAGCTTGCGGTTCCAGTGAGCCACATATGGTTCTTCAAGTGCTCGCCTTCGAGGATGGGCCTGCTGCTGGACAAGACGATGAACGAGCTCGAGCGCGTCCTCTACTATCAGGACTGGATGGTTGTCGAGCCGGGCGACACTCCGCTCAAGGAAGGCCAGATACTTTCCGACCAGGAGTACGTCGACGCACAGGACAAGTACCCTGAAGGCTTCAAGGCCGAGATGGGCGCAGAGGCCATCAGGAAGCTCCTCAAGAAAGTCAACCTTGACGATCTCATGCGTCAGCTTGAGGAGGAGATGGAGAATACCCGCTCCAAGCAGACCCGCAAGAAGATCACCAAGCGCATGAAGGTCGTGGAAGGCTTCCGCGCCTCCCAGTCCAAGCCCGAGTGGATGGTGCTGGACGTGCTCCCGGTTATCCCGCCAGAGCTTCGCCCGCTCGTCCCTCTGGAGGGCGGACGCTTTGCGACCAGCGACTTGAACGATCTCTATCGCCGCGTCATCAACCGCAACAACCGCCTTCGCAACCTCCTCGCGCTCAAGACCCCGGATGTCATCATCCGCAACGAGAAGCGCATGCTGCAGGAAGCCGTCGACGCTGTGTTCGACAACGGCCGCCATGGCCGCGCGGTCGTAGGCCCGGGCAACCGTCCCCTCAAGTCCCTCTCCGAGATACTCAAGGGCAAGACGGGCCGCTTCCGCCAGAACCTCCTCGGCAAGCGCGTCGACTACTCCGGACGTTCCGTGATCGTCGTCGGCCCTGAGCTGAAGTTCCCGCAGTGCGGTCTTCCCAAGGAGATGGCGCTCAGGCTCTTCGAGCCGTTCATCATCCGCCGCCTCAAAGAGCTTGGCGTTTGCCATACCGTCCGTACTGCGCGCAAGATGATCGAGCGTCACGACGAGCAGGTGTGGGACATCCTCGAAGAGGTCACCAAGGACAAGACGGTGTTCCTCAACCGTGCTCCTACGCTGCACCGCCTTTCGATCCAGGCGTTCGAGCCTGTGCTCGTCGAAGGCAAGGCGATCCGTCTGCACCCGATGGTGTGTACGCCGTTCAACGCCGACTTCGACGGCGACCAGATGGCCGTGCACGTGCCGCTTTCGATCGAGGCCCAGATGGAGTCGAAGCTGATGATGCTTGCGTCGACGTCGATCTTCTCGCCCGCCTCGGGCAAGTCGGTCATGACTCCTACGCAGGACGTCTGCCTTGGTCTCTACTTCCTCACGGTCCCCTCGCAGCAGGACAAGCTTGCCGGCAAGATCGCGGGCAAGACCGACGCCTCCGGCGAGCACCTGCCGCTGTTCAACGACATCGGCGAGGTCGAGTTCGGCATCGCTGAAGGCTGCATCGGCTACCATAGCCGCATCCGCTTCCGCAACCCCGACTTCGGCACCACCGGTCGTCCCCACGGCGTAACCGATCGCCGCACGATCGAGACGACCGCGGGCCGCGTGATCTTCAACAACGTGTGGCCCAAGGAGATGGGCTTCTGGAACGACAAGTGCTCCAAGTCGACCATCGGCAGCCTGATTCTCGACTGCCACAAGGTCGCGGGACACGACGTGGCCGTCGAGGCGATCGACAAGCTGAAGAGCCTCGGCTACCAGTTTGCGACGATCTCCGGCGCATCCATGGGTCTCAAGGACATGATCCGTCCGGCCGACAAGGACGCCGAAATCGCCAAGGCTCGCGCTGAGGCGGAGAAGGTCCAGGCGCAGTTCCAGCAGGGTATCATCACCGACGGCGAACGCCACAACAAGATCGTCGACATCTGGTCCTCTACGACCGAGAAGGTCGGCGACGAGCTGTACAAGACGATCGACAGGAACATCTCGCCTGAGAACCAGAACCCGACCGAGCTCAACCCGGTCTACATGTTCGTGGACTCCAAGGCGCGTGGTTCGAAGCTTCAGATCCGTCAGCTCGCCGGCATGCGCGGCCTGATGGCGAATCCTTCGGGCGACATCATCGAGCGCCCGATCACGGCGTCGTTCCGCGAAGGCCTTTCGGTTCTCGAATACTTCATCTCGTCCCACGGCGCCCGCAAGGGTCTCGCCGACACGGCCCTTAAGACCGCCGACGCGGGCTACCTCACGCGTAAGCTTGTGGACGTCTCGCAGGACGTGATCATCACGCAGGAAGACTGCAATACGGTGAACGGCATCGAGATCGAGGCGATCGTCGAAGGCGATGAAGTCAAGGTTTCGCTTGGCGATCGCGTCCTGGGCCGCACCGCGCTCTACGAGGTGCGCGATCCCAAGACGGGCGAAGTGCTCGTTGCGTCAAACGAGATCATCGACGAGAAGGCGTGCGAGAGGATCAACCGCAGCTCCATCGAGAAGATATGGATTCGCTCCGGCCTTACGTGCGACGCCGAACACGGCATGTGCGCGAAGTGCTACGGACGCGACCTCTCGACAGGCAAGCAGGTGGAGATCGGCACGGCCGTCGGCATCATCGCCGCACAGTCCATCGGCGAACCTGGCACTCAGCTCACGATGCGTACGTTCCACATCGGCGGAACGGCGTCCGCAACCGCGAAGGTTCCGGAGATCGTGCTCAAGAACGACGGTGTCGCCCGCTTCGTCGACATCAGAAAGGTGCGCAACGACGAGGGCAAGGAGGTCGTGCTCAACAAGAACGGCTCTCTTGAGATTTACTCGAAGAGCGGCGCCAAGCTCGACACCTACCAGCTTCAGATGGGTTCGGTCCTCAATGTCGAGGACGGTGCAGAGGTCAAGAAGGGCCAGAAGGTCGCCACTTGGGATCCGCACTCCGTGCCTGTCCTTTCCGAGGCGGCCGGCGACATCCTGTTCATGGACTTCGAGGAAGACGTCTCCGTCAAGACCGAGACCGACCGCACGACTGGCGCGAAGACGCTGGTGGTGCTCGATACCCGCGAGTCCAACCTGCATCCGCGAATCGAGATCCGCGGCACTGCCCCGGACGGACGCGAGAACGTGCTGCTTGACTCGCACGACATTCCTACGGGCGCCATCGTCATGGTGCGCGACGGCATGAAGGCGACGGCCGGCATGCTTCTTGCGAAGACGCCTCGTGAAGCGGCGAAGACCCGCGACATTACTGGCGGTCTTCCTCGCGTGGCCGAGCTCTTCGAGGCCCGCCAGCCCAAGGATGCCGCCGAAATCGCGAAGATCGAGGGCGTCATCGAGTTTGGCGAGAACGTTCGCGGAAAGCGCTGCGTAAAGGTGGTCGACGACATCACCGGTCTCGTCGAGGAGCATCTCATTCCCATGGGCAAGCAGATCGTCGTCTTCAAGGGCGACCGCGTGAAGAAGGGCCAGCAGCTTACTGAAGGCCCCGTCATCCCGCAGGAGATCCTTGAGGTCTCCGGTCCGCAGGAACTCGAGAAGTACCTGGTCAACGAAGTGCAGCAGGTCTACCGTCTTCAGGGCGTCGAGATCAACGACAAGCACATCGAGATCATTGTCCGCCAGATGCTCCGCAAGGTCAGGATCACGAACCCTGGCGATACGGACTTCCTCTGGGGCGAACAGGTTACGCGCCAGACGTTCTTGCGCGTGAACGAAGAGATGATGAACGAAGGCCGTCGTCCGGCGGAGGCGCAGCCTGCGCTTCTCGGCATCACCAAGGCCGCTCTCGAGACCGACTCCTTCATATCCGCCGCGTCCTTCCAGGATACGACCCGCGTCCTCACCGAGGCTGCGACAATGGGTCGCGTCGATGAGCTTCGCGGCTTCAAGGAGAACGTCATCCTCGGCCACCTCATCCCCGGCGGCACGGGCTTCCCGCTCCACCGCTACCTCAAGCTGGTGCCGCTTTGCGACACCATCAGCGACGAGGAGATGGAGAAGCTCCGCGAGGAGCAGCGCAAGCGCCACGAGGAGCTCTACGGCATTCCTGTCTCGGGCATACCCGGCGAAGAGGACGACGATGACGATCTTGGCGAGCCCGTGCTGATCGCCGACACCGGCGACAGCTCGGCAGACGGTGCCGATCTTCAGACGTCCGACGAGATCGTGGATCAGGAAGGCGACGATCTTCTTGGCTGATCGCTTCTCCAGAAAAGAGACTTCATTCCCGCCGCCCGGCAAGACGCCGCGTGAAGATACGGCGGCGGTGATGAAGTTCTACGATCTGCCTAAGGCTTTCCCGCCCAAGGTGCTTGCCGAGGCCAGGGAAATTCCGGCCAAGGTCGATGCGACAGGTCGGCTCGATCTGCGCAAGAAGTTCATCTTCACGTGCGATCCTGTCACCGCGAGGGACTTCGACGATGCCCTGTCGCTGGAGACGGATCGCCGCGGCAACAGGATACTCGGCGTGCACATCGCCGACGTGTCGCACTTCGTCAGGCCCGGGAGCGAAATTGACCGCGAAGCCTACAGGCGTTCTATGAGCGTCTACTTCGCCGATCGTGTCGTGCCGATGCTGCCCGAAGCGCTGTCGAACGGCGTGTGCTCGCTGATGCCTGGCGAGGACAGGCTTGCGTTCAGCGTGTTCATGACGTTCAACAAGAACGGCGAGATGACAGGCCGCTCTTTCGCGAAGTCGGTAATAAGGTCTCGCGCCCGCTTGACGTACGAGCAGGTCATGACGATAATCTCCGGCGGAGCCAAAGGCGCTCGGGGGTCGAAGGACCTTAAGACGGTCTACGAAATACATGAGCTCGCCCAACAGCTTAGGGCCAGACGTTTCGCCGACGGTGCGCTTGATATAGAAATACCCGAGGCGGAGGTTCTGCTGGACGCCGACGGCGAGATGATGGGTCTCGTGACGCGCCCCTACGACGAATCGCACCAAATGGTGGAGGAGTGCATGGTGGCCGCCAACGAGGCGGTTGCGAAGGAGCTATGGACGAAAGGCGTCCGGATACTTGCCCGCCTCCACGAGCCGCCAGGCGACGAGAAGATATTTGCGTTGCGTTCGGAGCTTCGCGGACTTGGCCTGAAGGTCGGCAATATCTCGAATCCCAAGGTGTTCGCGCAGCTTTTGAGGACCATACGCAACAAGCCTCTGTATCCGACTATGGCGACGATGATCCTCAGATCGATGAAACGCGCTGTATACGATTCTGCGAAGATCGGGCATTTCGGACTTTCAAAGAAGTATTACGCCCACTTTACGTCTCCAATACGGCGCTATCCCGATCTGACGCTGCATCGTCAGCTTTCTGCGTTTCTTGAGGGGGGCGCCAAGGCCGCAAGGGTTGCGCCCGACGTTTTGGCCAAATGGGCCGAGCATACCACCGAGATGGAGGGTATCGCCGCCGACGCAGAACGTGGACTTGTGGAGATAAAGAAGTACAGGCTTCTGGAGGAACAGCTTGCTTCCCGCCAGATTCTCGACTACGATGCCATCGTCTCCAAATGCACGCCGTACGGATGTTTTGTGGAGATTCCTGAGATTTCCGTTTCGGGTTTGATACACGTTAGCGTGCTTTCTAAGAAATTCGTTCGCTACAACGAAAGCGATGGTTCGCTTTCGGCACCAGGCGGCGGAAGCTGGCGGCCGGGCACGATGCTCAAGGTTCATGTGGCCAAGGTTGACTTCCAGCAGCGCCGAGTAGACTTCATCCCATGTGGGCGTTAGGCAATGGTTTTGTCGCATGGTTGACGGCGAAAGGCAAATAATAGTAAAATACCTTTTTTTCTGAAAGCAGGGTAAAGATGAAGCAGATAGGAGTTGGAATTCTAGGTTTCGGAACCGTCGGCGCGGGTGTCGCTGACGGACTCCTGAAGCATCGCGACGTCATGGCGAAGCGCCTTGGCGTGGACATCGTCTTGCGCAGAATAGCCGATATAGACATTACGACGGATCGCGGAATTGATGTGCCGTCGGACATCCTGACCACCGATGCGAAAAGCGTCATAGCGGACCCTGAGGTGCAGATAGTCGTAGAGACCATTGGCGGCACAGGCATTGCGAAGACATTTGTCCTGGCGGCGCTGAACGGCGGAAAATGCGTCGTTACAGCCAACAAGAAGCTTCTTGCCGAATACGGTCGCGAAATATTCGACGCCGCCGAGAAGAACGGCGTGGACATATATTTCGGCGCGTCTGTCGGCGGAGGAATCCCGATCATCCGCGTTTTGCGCGAAGGGCTTGCCGGCAATTCCATCAATTCCATCCTCGGCATTCTGAACGGTACGTGCAACTACATACTTACGCGCATGGAGAACGAAGGCCTGCCGTTCGACGAAGTCCTGAAGGACGCCCAACGCCTAGGGTATGCAGAGGCCGATCCATCGCTCGACATTGACGGACTGGACACCGCCCACAAGGCATGCATCCTTGCGGCGCTTGCGTACGGGTTCCAGCCCAAGGTAGATGAAGTGCAGGTCGAGGGCATACGCAATCTGGCGGGCGACGACGTGAAGTATGCCGCCGATTTCGGATACAGGATCAAGCTGCTTGCGCGAGTTGCGAGGCACGGCGACGAAGTCGAGGTCGCGGTTGCGCCTACGCTTGTTCCGATGACCCACATGCTTGCGAGCGTAAACGACGCGTTCAACGCCGCATGGGTCAACGGCGACATGAGCGACTGCACGATGTACTATGGGCGCGGCGCTGGCCGTGCTCCGACGGCGTCAACGGTCGTGGGCGACATCGGCGACATTGCGCGAAACCTCGCGCACGGAGAGACGCGCTATGCGCGCGGGGTTCCGAACTACGACGACGGAACCATAACGCTTCGCGCGGCCGGCGAGATATCGTCCTGCTTCTACATTCGTTTCATGGTCGCGGACAGGGCCGGTGCGTTCGGCACGATCGCGACGACGCTCGGCAACCACGGCGTGAGCATTTCCGCCGCGTCGCAGAAGGCCGAAAAGGCCGTCAACGGGTTTGTGCCCGTCGTCGTGCTGACCCATGAGGCCAAGGCCGCCGACCTCGAGAAATCCCTCGCTGAGATAGAGTCCAGCGGCGTAGTGGGCGCAAAGCCCGTCAAGTTCAGAATGATTTGACAAGGTTGAACGAATAATGAAAGTCTGCAAATTCGGCGGAAGCTCCCTGGCCAACGCCACACAGCTCAACAAGGTTATAGACATCGTCCTTTCGGACCCTGCCAGGCGCATCGTTGTCGTATCCGCGCCGGGCAAGAGGCACCCTGGCGACATCAAGGTTACCGACCTTTTGATTGAGCTTGCCGAAACCGCCCTCAAGGGCGAGAACACGGACCGGCAGTACGGTGCCGTCGTGGAGCGCTACGCCGAGATGGCCGGCGAGCTCAAGCTGGGCGACGAGATTGTCCGCGAGATCGAGATGGATCTCATGGACCGTCTTGCGCAGGTCTCCACGCTCGAGCGTGCCGAGTTTATGGACCTCATGAAGGCTTCCGGCGAGGACAACAACGCAAAGCTCGTCGCTATTGCGTTCATGGCTCGCGGAAAGAAGGCGCGCTATGCAAGCCCGAAGGATACCGGCATGGTGCTGAAGGGCGAGTTCGGCGACGCCACGCTCGATCCGTCCAGTTACGCTACGCTGTCGCGCGCCTTCTCCAACTTTGAGGGCATAGTGATCTATCCCGGCTTCTTCGGCTACACCAAGGAGGGCAAGGTCGCCACGTTCCCGCGCGGCGGCAGCGACATAACGGGTTCGATACTCGCCGCGGCGATCTGCGCCGATGTGTACGAGAACTTCACGGATGTCGATTCGGTGTTCCCGGTGGATCCCCGCATCGTTCCGGAGGTGAAGGAAGGCGAGGGCATCCCGATGATGACATACCGCGAAATGCGGGAGCTTGCCTACGCCGGCTTCGGAGTGTTCAACGATGACGCGGTGATACCCGCCGTGCGCGCGAGGATACCGATCAACATACGCAACACCAACCATCCCTCGGAGCCCGGCACCATGATCGTGCAGTCGCGCAGGGTGATACCGGGTACCGTGGTCGGCATCGCGTCCATGGACGGCTTCTGCAACATAGTGGTCGAGAAGTACCTGATGAACCGTCAGATAGGCTTCGGCCGCAGGCTTCTGCAGGTGCTGGAGAACGAGCATATCGCCTATGAGCACATGCCTTCGGGCGTGGATTCGCAGTGCGTCGTCGTAAAGGGACAGAACCTTCCGAAGGATAAGGAGCGCCGCGTAATCCAGGCTCTCAAGAAGGAGCTCGACCCCGACTACGTGACGATAGAGCGCGACTTCACCATACTCATGGTCGTAGGCGAGGGCATGTGCTACACGTCCGGTATGTTCGCCAAGGCTTGCCTCGCGCTCGCCTCGGCCGGCATATCGTTGTCGATGGTCAACCAGGGCTCAAGCGAGGTGTCGTTCATGATAGCGATCAGGCAGGCCGACCGCGATCTGGCCGTGCGCTCGCTCTACAAGGCTTTTTTCAGACAGTAATCAGCAACAAACAAGAACAACGGCAAATTTCAACAACGAGGAGAGATTGGTAAAATGAAAACCGAAACAAAGAAGATGGACAAGTGCGAGGTTAGCCTCACTGTAGCGTTGGACGCTGACGAGGCGAAGGCCTGCATAAAGGATGTCGAGAAGGCGTTCATGAAGGAGGTTCGCCTTCCTGGGTTCCGTCCCGGCAAGGTGCCCGTGGAGCTCATCCGCAAAAACTTCGCCACGGAGATGCAGCAGGAATTCACCCGCGCGATGATCCGCAAGCACTATTCAAACGCGGTGAAGGCCGAGAATCTTGACGAAGTCGCCATTGCGGACGTGAAGGATGTGTCGATCACCCCCGAAGGCGGCATTTTCACGGCTATCGTCGAAGTGAAGCCCACGTTCAAGCTGCCCACATACACGGGTCTGAAGATCGCGCCCGCAAACGTTAAGGTGGAGGACAACGAAGTCGACGAGCAGGTCGAGCGTCTTCGCGCAATGTACGCGAAGTACGAGGACGCGAAGGAGGGCGAGGCCGCCGCAGACGGAGACTTTGTGCAGATCGACTACAGCGGCACCGTCGACGGCAAGCCGATTCTCGAGCTCGCCCCCGAGGCCAAGATCGTCGCCAGCGGCGTCGGCTTCTGGACCCAGATCGAAGAAGGCCGCTTCCTTCCCGAGATACTTGATGCCTTGAAGGGAATGAAGGCCGGCGAGACCAAGGCCGAAGTGAACGCCAAGTTCGACGAGGGCGCCGCGCCCGATCCGCTCAAGGGCAAGAACGCCGTGTACTCCGTTACGCTCAAGTCGTTCCGCCGCCGCATCCTTCCGACCGACGCGGAATTCGCCGAGAAGGCGAAGGTCGAGAACATCGATGCTCTCAAGAAGACGATTCGCGAGTCGCTCGAGAAGCAGCGCGTCCAGCAGGAAGCCGCCCGCCGCGAGAACGAAGCCGTGGAGATGCTTCTCAAGAAGGTCGATTTCGACGTGCCCGAGAGCCAGGTTCGCAACGCCGAGGATAGCTACCTCGCCCAGCTCGAGCAGCGTGCGAGGAACGCCGGCGTCACCGCCGAGTACATCAAGGAGAACAAGGATAAGATACTCGCCGACGCCAGGGAGAACGCCATAAACCAGGTGAGGCTCTGGTACCTCTTCGACGCGATCGCCGAGGCGGAGAAGATCGAGGCTAAGGACAACGAGCGCGGCAAGAAGGTGCTCGAGTTCATCCTCGCCAACGCGAAGTGATCGACGGTTCCCGAAAGGTCCCGCACAAGATGAATTCCTACATGATACCCTATGTGGTTGAGCAGACCGGCAAGGGGGAGCGCACGTACGACATATACTCGCGCCTCCTCCTTGACAGGATCGTATTCATATCGGGTGAAGTAAACGACGAGATGGCGAACGCCGTCTGTGCGCAGCTGCTTTTCTTGCAGTCGCAGGATCCGAAGAAGGACATTAGCGTCTACATCAACTCGCCGGGCGGCAGCGTCACGGCGGGCCTGGCGATCTACGATACGATGCAGTTCGTGAAGTGCCCCGTGGCGACCTACTGCATCGGCCAGGCCGCCTCGATGGGCGCGGTGCTTCTCACCGCCGGCGCCAAGGGCAAGCGCTACGCGCTTCCCAACGCAAGGATCATGATCCACCAGCCGTGGGGCGGCGCCGAGGGCAAGGCCAGCGACATCGAGATCACGGCCCGCGAGATACTGCGCCTGAAGGACGTCCTGAACGGAATCCTCGCAAAGCATTCCGGCCGCACGCTCTCCGACGTCGTCGCCGACACCGACCGCGACCATTTCATGGGCGCCAAGGAAGCTGTCGAGTGGGGACTGATCGACAAGGTTGTGGAATGAAGAAGAAGCAAGAGCTTTTCTGCTCCTTCTGCGGGCGCAGCTCGCTTGAGGTTGCGGTAATACCCGGCGCGGACGGCAACATCTGCGTCGATTGCGTAAAGCATGCAAATGCAATGGTCGAGCGGGCCGAGAAGCGACAGGAATATCTCCCCGATCTTCCGCCTACGCCGACGCCAAGGGCGATCAAGGAATTCCTCGACCAGTACGTAATCGGGCATGACGAGGTGAAGAAGGTCCTCGCCGTTGCGGTGCACAACCATTACCGCCGCCTTGAGGCCGCGGCGAAGGGCGTGGCCGACGACGGCGTGGAGATCGAGAAGTCGAACATCCTTCTGATCGGGCCGACCGGAACGGGCAAGACCCTCCTCGCGAGAACGCTTGCGAAGGTGCTTGGCGTTCCGTTCGCGATCGGCGACGCCACTGTCCTGACGCAGGCCGGCTATGTCGGCGAAGATGTGGAAAACCTTGTAAGGTACCTCCTTCAGAATTCCGACGGCAATGTGGAGCTCGCCAAGCGCGGCATAATCTACGTGGACGAAATCGACAAGATCGCGTCCAAGACCGACAATGTCTCGATAACGCGCGACGTCTCGGGCGAAGGCGTGCAGCAGGCCCTCTTGAAGATACTCGAGGGCACGATATGCCGCATTCCGCCCAAAGGCGGACGCAAGCATCCCGACCAGGAGTACATTGAAGTCGACACTTCCAACATACTCTTCATCTGCGGCGGTGCGTTTGTCGGCCTGGACCGCATCGTTGGCGAGCGCACAGGCAAGCGCGCCATCGGCTTCGGTTCGAGCGAAGGCGAAGAGGGCGGAGATTCCGGCGCCGACGGACTTAAGTCCAAGGAGCTGGAGGCGCTTGATGTGCGCCCCGAGGACCTGGTCAAGTTCGGGCTGATACCTGAATTCACCGGACGCCTGCCCGTCATCACTTCGATGAAGGAGCTTTCTGAGGACGACCTTGTTCGCGTGTTGACCGAGCCGAAGAATTCGCTGGTCAAGCAGTACGTGAAGCTGCTGAAGATGGACGGTGTCGAATTGTCCTTCGAAGATGGTGCGCTGCGCGAACTCGCCAAGAAGGCGCTTGAGCGCAAGACCGGCGCGCGCGGCCTGCGTGCGGAGATGGAGCGTTTGATGACGGACGTCATGTACGAGGCTCCTGGCAACGCAAAGATGTCGAAGGTCGTCGTGACGCAGAAGATGATTCAGGAGAAACTGGGAAAATGACTCTTACGCTGCTTAAGGCAAAGCTCCACAGGATTCGCGTGACGGAGGCGTGCCTTGATTACGAAGGCTCGCTTTCGCTCGATCCCGACGACATGGAGGCCGTTGGCATTGTCCCCTACGAGAAGATACTGTGCGCCGACGTCGAGAACGGCAACCGCTTCGAGACGTACGCCATAGAGGGTCGCCGCGGCAGCCACGTATGCTGCCTGAACGGCGCCGCCGCCCATCAGGGCAAGGTCGGCGACAGGCTTATCGTAATGGCGTTCGCCCAGATGTCGCCCGAAGAGGCGTGCGGCTTTACGCCAAAGGTGAAGCACTTCTGAGTCGCGTGGCCGAAGGGCATGGCCCTTCGGCCTTACTTCATCGACGGCAGCACTATGCCGCGCAGAATGACGCGCTGGCACAGCAGAAACGCCGCGGCCGTCGGAACCGACACCAGCACAAAGCCCGCCATCACGCACCAGGGTTGGTGCGCGAACGTCTGCGACATCTGGTACATCCATACCGCGAGCGTCCAATGCGACTCCTTCTGGCACACGAGAAAAGCCCATTCCCACGAAGAGTAGGCGTGCATGAACGAGTTGAGCGCGTTGACCGCCAGGATGGGCGTCGTCATTGGAAGCGTTATCTTGCGGAAGACCGTCCACTCGCTCGCGCCGTCAATCGCCGCGGCCTCGTAGAGTTCGCGGGGAAGCGCGTCGAAGAATCCCTTAAGGACGAATATCGACATTCCGCTCGCCACGCCCGGCAGCACAAGTGCGGCGAATGTGTTCAGCAGCCCGAGGCTGCGTATCAGCAGGAAGCCGGGTATCGCGGTCACTGCGGCCGGGAAGGCGGTGGTCGCAAGCATGAACAGGATTACTTTTTCCGTAGCCTTGAGCTTGAAGCGCGAGAGCGCGTACGCGGCGAGCGGGTTCACGGTCAGCGACGCCAGAATCGACAGTAGCACCAGAAGTATCGTATTCCAGAATGCGCGCCCCCTGATGAACAGATACTCGCCGACAAGCCTGTAGTTCGCCAAGACGCCATCGAGGAAGTCCCTCCACCCGTGTTCATGGAACTGAAGCGCGATCTGTCTGCGGAGGATCGCGGCGTTCTCGGCGCTTGGTACAGGGTAGGTGCGCGCGAAGAAATCGCCGCGCTCTTTTGCGCGGACGATGTAGCTCCGCTTAAGCTCCAGCCAGTCGGCGAACTTCGGCCCTGCGAGCGAGCGTCCGGCTGGCACGCGCGACTCCGCGAGAAAGCTCACGTCGAAAAACGACTTGTGCACAAGCCCCCACGCCTCGTTCAGCCGATCGATGTTGCCATACTTATCCTTGAGGAAGTGCGCCACATCGCGGGGATCGTACGAACAGCAGGTCGAAAGGGGATCTGCCGCGGCGACGCTGTCCAGATAGCCTCGCGCCTCGTCCAGTTCGGAGGCGGACATCTTCGCCGGATCATTCGCCTCAAGCTGGCTCTTGGCGAAGGCCACGACGCCTTGGCGATCGCGCGCGACCGCGTCCCACCCGGTCCAGTCCGATGGCGCGTCCGGGTAAAGCTCGCGAGGAAACGCCTTGAAATACGTTGCCATCCCGCGCATGAACCTGTCGCTGCGGTCGAATGCCGCAAGCAACGCGGGACTATGGCGCTGGTAGTCGTAGCTGGAAGATCCGCTTGCTGAGATCATCACGGCAAACGGATACACCATTGTCGCCGCGCCCAGTGAAAGGGCGGCGTACACCAGCGCAAGAAAGATCTTTGCTTTTGCCGTGCGGCGCTCAGGCTCCAGAATAACAGACATGTTCATACATTTTATCAAATTCTCTCCCCGCCGTGCCGAATGGACGGAGGGCTTTATGGCGTTCACCGGCATCATCCCTAACCTCTACGCAGCAGGACGGGTTTGAAGGGGTCGTCGAATTCGCGGCAGATGGCGTTGAACCAGTAGGCACCTGCCTTGTCCTGTCCGATTCGCGCTATCGTCTGCACGTAGCGCTGGAGGGAACTCGCCCCCGCCCCCGCGAAGCATAGCTTTTCGTTTGCCCCCGACTTCGGCGTGTGGTGAAGTATCACCGTCGCCGCGTCGAACTCGGCGAGCGTCCGCCTCACCTTCAGGAAGTAGGCCGAGACGAGAGCGTTGCTCGATTCGTCCTCTACTCCGTCGCCCGCGATGAGAAGCCCCCAGCAATCGATCACCAGCAAATCGACCTTGCCTATCTCGCGCATCGCGGACGCGATATAGTCGATGGTCGGCGAATAGCGGCAGTCGAGATAGTGGAGGTTCGCGAGCGCCGATGCGTCGCCAAGCTTGCTGAGCCGATGCCAGAACAGCGCGGGACCATTCTCGAAGTCGGCGTAGAGGCAGGTGCGCCCCTCAGCCGCCTTCTTTGCGCAAATCTTCAGCGCGAGTGTGGTCTTGCCCGCCTTCGGGTCGCCGCTCACAAGCGCAAAACTGCCGCGACGGCAGAAGTTCAACAAAGGTTCGGCGAGCGAAGGATTTTCTTCGGCAAGTTCCGCCGCGCTCACGATCTGCGGAGCGGGCGTGGTCGGTGGCTCCTGCATGGTCGTCGAGAACATCTTGAGCGTCGAGCCGTCGGCGCTTATCGCGGCGGTCTTCGTGCCGTTGGTGAGCGAGAACCATCCGTTTGAGGCGCGGGCGCCGACCCGCCAGCCGGCGGCTTTGAGGGTTTCGAGAAGAGTTGAAGTTGGAAGTTGTAGTTGTAGAGCGGAATTATCATCCTTTCTCGAACTCGAACTCCCACTCGAACTATCTTTCCACTCCGGCAATTCCCCCGCCCAATCTATCAAACAGCGCGGGTTGCAGAGCCTCACGAACGAGCCGCAGGTAAGATAGTCTATCTTCGCCTCGTGGTCATGGGCGATCTTCGCCTCAGGGTCGCAGCGGAAGAACTCGTGACTGCCCTTAGTAGTCTCTTCCCACGGTGCGGAGCCGTCGGGCAGAGTATCCTTCGTATCGCGGTCAACGCATAGCTGTCCCTTGTGAAGCACGACCCCGCCGCGCCTCGGCTTGGGGCCGAACCATTCCACAAGCTCGGAGTCGGTCGGCAGCCTTTCGCTGAACTCTCGCCAGCTCTTGGCTGTCGCGAAATGCGCCTTCGGACGCTTCTCTTCGTCGCTCTCCGTCGGCACCACGCTCCACCCCCGCGCCACCAGCGCGCGGGCGATATCTAGATCAATAAAAGCATTTGTATCTAACATTGTTTTGTCTCCTGTAATGGGAGCCCCCTTAAAGGGGCTCCCTTGGGTTGGGTTACTTGGTATCTAGCGATTCTAGATGTTCTAGAACTTCTAGCTATCTATACTACTCGTTTGAGAACCCCCGAAAAGCGAAAATATTTTACCCGCGGCGAATGAATTTTACATAAGCGAGCGCCTCGCGCATTTCTCCCGTAAGAATCGGCAGAAATTTCGTTTCCGCCAGATATTTTGTCGTGCCAAGCTCGGCGGCGAAGCACGCCATCAAGCCATCGGCTCTCTTCCAGGCGCGCCAGATTTGCCTCGCCCTCGGCGAAATCATCATAAGCGCCGCCTTGAAGTCGCTCCTCGCACCCCTCGCCATGATTTTCGTGTCGTCGTTCACCAGCCGCATATCGCGGTAGTCCTCACGGCGTTGGAGATCGGCGAGACGACTTTTTACCGCGCGTTTGACATACGCCTCGACATTCCCGCCTTTCCGTTCTGCATCCATTCCGGCTTTTATTGCGGCGCCTATCGCCTCGTGGAACATGTCCCTCAGCGCCTCGTCACAGGTTATTCCGCGAAACCTGCCGAAGCTTCTCACCACCGTTACTATCCATTGCCCCTCAAGTTTCGGCGGCAGCTGTGCCGCTATTGCATTGAGGTTGACGCTTCCGATCGTGGACTCCTCGGAATACGTTTCGCTGATTCGCCTTGTCGTGACCTTTGTTTTCTTGTTCATTGCTTGTGTTTCCTTTGTTTTGCCGCCGGGTGAATTCCCGGTTCGGACAACACAAGCTCGGTCTGGAAGCGATTTCTACAGGTTTCAAAGCCGCAAAAAACCTGCAGGGCAACCTGCAGGTTTTCGATAAGGCAACAAAAAACCGATTCCCAAACGAGAATCGGCAATCAACTTTTTCTTAAATTATTTTTGCGCTTGCGGGTTTCTACAGGTTTTCGCGGCGCTTTGCGAGTTCCGCCTGCATCCCGCCACGCATCCTGTGAAGCGACTCTTCGCTCTTGTAATGCGTCGTTTGTGCGCTCTTTATTCCGTCCTTGACGGCACGGGTCGATCTGAAGCGCTCTATTATTGCGGCAAGAATCGCCTTGTTCTCTGGCGTCGGGTGCTTGCGCAAATCGGCGGTGTATACAACCGCCCTGCCGCCGTACATCCCCTCGGGCGGGGTCGCGCCACGGCGTCCTTCAGTGCGCGTAAAGGACTCCCAGTTGGAGACCATGCTCTCGTTGCAAACCTCGCCGCCACAGGCGGCGTTGAACATGATAGCGACTTCCTTCTGCGTCATGGCGTCCGCAGCGCGTTCGGACTTCCGTGGCCTCCCGCCCTTGTTCTTCACGGCCTTCGCGACTTCTGCGGCAATTTCTTCACGCGCCGCGTCCTCCACGGCGACGATCTTCGCGGCGACCGGCTCGACCTTTATGCGGCACGCGTCAGAGAGTTCGCGCAACCGGTCAAGGTCGCTGACGGCACCATCACCTTCCTCCGTATCGTCCAGTTGATCAATGCGGTCGTGCACATCGCCCGTGAAGTTCTTCAATGGGCTGCGCCCGAAATCGCGCAGCAGACCGTAAAGTCTCTTGCATTCGGCAAGGTTCAGCGAATCCGGCGAAAAGCTTCTTATGCCGTATGCAATCTCGAGCACGCGGCTTAATGTTTCGCACTTGTCTATTATCTCTTCGCGCTCATCATCATCGGCTGTCCATTGCAGATTGACGGACCAACGCTCCGGCATGAGCGATACGATGAGCCGCAGCCCGCGGGCGGGATCATAGGCTACGGCGCAACCGAACATCTGCGGCGAATCAAGAAGCTCCTCCGAGGAAAGCGAAAAGACCGCATCGAAATGGCGCAGCAGGGCACCATACCTCAACCCGCGCAGAGCCTCGACATTTATGAGCCATTCGAGATGTTGGACGGAAGGCTCGCCCGCGAGGGACCTCTCCACTTCACTCTCGGTCGGCACATCGGCAATCTCTTCACCGTCATTGCGCGGATGCATTTCGCGCAAAGGCGGTTCCCACACCAAACCGCGCTTCTTGGCGACAAGCCAGCCCGGATAGTCAAAAAGCTTCATGAGCGCATAGCAGGCATTGGGACGATCTTCCTCGCAAAGCCTGCCGTATCTATCATAGAGCGGCCTTAGCCTATCAATGGCCTTGGGCCGCTCCGTGCCGCAGATTTCGACTAGGCTCTCGCAAACGAAATCAAGAGCCAGAGCCGTGATCTTCCTGTTGCGCAACAAAGCGTCGACTATCGCGGAAACGGACCTTTCGATGTCTTTTGGACGGCACCCGCTCAGCATGCGCGAAAGCACATCAAAATGCTCTGCACTGAATTTGCGGCTCTCTACGATGCCCAAAAGGCATTCCGCAAAATCATCCATGCCGGACAGTCCATTGAAATTGCTGTAGCCATATCTGCCGCTTTCGTCGTGGCGACTCAATATTGCGTCCAGCATCGGTTTGAAGCCGAATTTGCGTATAAGCTCATGGCAGCCAAGGAACGCCTCCGGATGGCGTCCAATAAAATCAAGCCCCACATCAGGCTTTATGGCGGCCGCTGCCGCTATAGAATATATGTCGAAGGCTGCGACCTTTTCCTTGGGCACGCGCCTTGCTATCCAGCGTCCCGCGAGATACTCCGGCATCTGCGAATAGGAAAGCCTCAGCCTTTCGGGCGTAAGCGGCTCGAAAAGTCGCCGTCCAAGCGCCTCCGCAAGCTCTTCGCGCGTGAAGTCGCAGAGCGGCAGATCATCGAAGGCGAGATCCTCTTTTGGACACTCCGTCTTGGCTCCGAGCCAAATGGCGTCCCACTCTCCGATTTGCAATGCCGCCGCAATCCAGCTCGCCGCGTCCACAAGACGTTCCGGCGGAATCGCAAGCGACTGCGCGGACAACGTGTGACCGTCGCGTGTCTCCGCAGCAAACGCAAGCGCCGTCGTCTCCATGACATCCGTTGCGTGGGAGCCGTCCAATCTGCCGTTCGCGAAGAGCTGCAGAAGAAGGATCGCCCCGCCTGGCTTGTCGAGGAATCCGCCGGCACCAAGGCGTTCGACGGCCTCAAGGAAGTCGTAGCCATCCAGCCCCGCCGCATCGGCGATGTCGAGAATGTCCTCGCGTGTCATTTCGGATAGACGATATATCTGCTCGAATCGGATGCTCTCAGCAAGGCGAGAGGCCGCATCGCATGCGCGGCTTGTCACCCAGACGTGAAAGCGGTCAGGGTCGAGCGATTCCGCAAAGTCTACGATATCGCGGACGGCCTCAGGGTATTCGTCAAGTCCATCGAAGATTACCGTCGCGATCTCGCCATCGCGAACAGGCGGCGGGCTTGCGGTCGCCGAACGGCGGCGAAGCGGAACGAGTTCGACTGGGCCATTCTCCTTTGCAAGTTCGGCAAGCATTCTGGCATAGGTAGACTTGCCGGTATCGCCCTCGCCGAGAATGAGTCCGCCAGCGAGACGAAGCGCCTGGCGCATCGTGAAGGAGCGTCCGCCATTCGCCAGCGTCCGCTCCACAAGCCGTATCTGACGGTTCTGCCCGCCAACACGCAACGTGGTCAGCAAATCACCCACCAGCCATCCTCGCCTTCAATGCGGCGATTTCGCGCCTTAGGCTCGCGTTCTCCGCCTTCAGCGCAGCAATCTCCTCGTTCTGCGTCTGGCGGCGGCCAAGTCGCGCAGCTGTCATGCGCTCGCGGATTCCGCCGTTTTCGGTGAAATCAGACTCTTTGTTCTTGAGATGAGTCGCCATCATCTTGTCGACCATGTGGCAAAGCGTGTTCGCGCAGTTTGCAAGCTCTTCGTCGGTCCACTTCTCGAAAAACGGTTCATAGTCGGCAAGTTTGTTGTGAGCGCGGCAGAACTTCAAGAGTCCATCATAGCGCGGATGCTTTGCGTCCCAAAGCGCGAGACCCCGTGAACGCAAGTAGTCGACGTAGTCCTCCTTTAGTTCCTTGAGACTCGCACGCGCGACATTGAGCAGCTTTAACTCCATCTCGGTTGAAGTTACGCCATCCGCGAAACCCTCGACGATATTCTGCTTCCCGCTGCGAGCGGCTTGAACCATCTGATCCACAGTGCGGTCGCCATGCGCCGGCAGGAAGCGTCGGCAAAAGACGTATGTCATCTGATACAAGACCACAGCCTTCTGGTAGAAATAAAGATTCTCCCAGTTGGTTTGAGGCCTTAGTATCTTCGGCGGCTGGCTAGAGCCGCCAGGCTTCCTAGAACAGCTAGAAAAAGCTGAAGAATCATCTTTCATCATTGTATAAACATTATAGCAAATATTTTTTCTTTCTGGGCCTCCTCAAACGAGTAGTATAGATGTGCAGGCGATGCGGCTGGCACCCGGACGCAATGATTTAAGCGATTCGATGTGTGCCCCCATCGCCCTTTTCATTAAACCACAAAGAAAGGAAAAAATCCAATGAACAAGACAGAGATCAAGGAGAAGCGCACGGAGCTTGTGCGCACGATTCTCGCAATCGAGAAGCTCAAGACCCAGAAGGCCGCGCTCGCAAAGACGCTCGCCCCCGACTTCGAGGAGAACGAAGCCGAGTACCGCTCGGGCGTAAAGACCGAGGCGGGGCTGCTCTTCCGCAAGCCCAGCTGGAACTTCGAGGCCAAGCCCATCGTCGAGGTGGCATAAAACGAGGCCATTTACGACCTGAAACGAGGCTGTTTTCATGGTGGAAACAGCCTCGTTTCGGAACGACAGACAACAACACAAACAAAAGAAAGGAACAAACAAAATGGCAACAGAACTGCTATGCAAGGCCGTCAAGTTCAAGAACCCCAAGACCGGGGACTACGGCCAGCGCGCCGCGGTGGTCCTCAAGGACTACCGCTCCAACGAACTCTACGACTTCGCCGCCGCGAACGGCTACCTGCCGGCCGGCTCGAAGAAGGAGGTGATCGTCCCCGCGTACTCGGGCCTCATGGCCGCCGCGAAAGCGCTCATCGAGACCACGGGCAACTCCCGCGTCGTCCTCTCGGACTGGCTCGCCGTGTCGCCCACACTCAGGAACGCGACGCTTGAGGCGGGCAACATCCCCGCGACCGCGAGGCTCGTCACTTCCCTTCGCGTCCACAGCGAACTCAAGCTCGATCCGGCCAAGTTCAACCTCGTGCTGGACGGCTACGACGAGTCGCTCGTGCCGAGGATGGACTACCTCATCTCCGACTCCACGGGCGCCGACAGGGGCAGGCTCGTCAAGGACGCGCCGATCATCATATCCGGCAGGGGCTTCGGCGAAGAGCTCGCGGGCGCGGTCGTGAAGTTCGTCTGGAACGACGGCAGCGAGACGACGGGAACGCTCGTCACCTGTGCGGACACGCTCGTAAAGGTCGCGGCGGTGCCGGAGTTCGACCCGCTCGAAAGCGGAACGGAGATCAAGGTCACCGTATCGCGCACCGTGGACGGCACGACCTACACCTCCGTCGAAAAGACGGTCGAGATCGCCTGAGGGAAAGGAGCGCAGTAGTCATGCTGATGCTCACCTTCAATGTGAACGCCAACCCTCCGGTCCCGCAAGGGCCGGAGATAACGCTCGTCAAGCAGCAGAACCCGGACCTGCCGGACGACGAGATCGACTTTGGCGGACCCATCATCGCGACGGGCAAGAACCTGCAGATGGGCGAAGGCGACACGATCAAGATCGAACTCTACAGGGACGGCGAACCTTTCGCAGTGCTCGACAAGCTTCAGTCCATCGTGTCGATACCGACGGCGATATCGTTCTCCAACGAAACGAACACTTCGCGCTGTCCCGACGGCGACTGGTGGGGGCAGGACGTGCTTCTCACCATCAACATCGGCGGCGTGGCTGCGACCCGCTGGCTAAAGTTTCACGCCCACGGCTAAGCAAAAACAACGCGGAATGGTGGCGTCGTAATGCGTTCGATTAACGGGCATTATGCACCACCATCCCGCCCGACATTACCCGTCACCATAAAATTTGTTATAATACTCGCCGTACAATCTAATGAGCGAAACAATGTCCGCAGTAATGGAAGCCATAGACCATGTGACAACGTCCGAGAAGCCCGAGACGATGTCAGTAATTAGCGGGAAAAGGCGTTGCAGGGCGCGGACAAGCGCGGCTCAAGGCGGCGTTGCAATTAGTGAAGGACGCGACGGGCCGCATCGTGTTTTTAAACAGTATTTACAAGATTCTAGGAGAAGCCACATATGAAAACCACATCAATAAGACTTATGCTCGCGACCATCATTGTGGCAATCGCGCCGTTTTTCGCAAACGCCGAGACATGGACGACGAACAACGTCACCTACACCTATACCGTCAGCAACGGCAAGGCCAGCATCTACAATAATGAGGATGCTGCCGTATCGACCAGCGAGAGCGTTATTGAAATCCCAACTACGTTTGGCGAGGAACAATATCCCGTCACGAGCATCGGGGATAGGGCTTTCGCCGATTGCGTCGGCTTGACTAGCGTGACGATACCCGACTCCGTGACGAGCATCGGGGATTGTGCGTTTGAGGGTTGCGAAGGCTTGACGAGCTTGAAGATAGGCGACTCGGTGACGCGGATCGGTGATGGTGCGTTCTCCTGTTGCGAAGGCTTGACGAACGTGATCATTCCTGATTCAGTGACAGAAATAGGGGAAGCGGCGTTTGACGGGTGCATTAGCCTCACAAACATAATCATAGGTGCTTCTGTAACGAACATCGGAGATTGGGCGTTTTGTGGATGCAGCAGCTTGGCGAGCGTGACAATGCTAGGTGCCGAGCCGTGTGTTGGGGAGGATACGTTTGCAGATATTTGCGATGGGTGCATTGCAAAGCTTCCACGGTCAGGATATTCTAAAGTGAACGGCAAGTGGCAAGGGATGTCTGTTGAAGTTTTATCCCAGAGGGAAACCATAGATGGTATTGTTTGGACTTTTACATTCGCCAACGGGGAAGCCTATTTAGGCGGCGGCGGCTCTTATGCCAACGTCCGCGCCGTCGCACAATCCACATCTGGCGATATTGTAATTCCCTCAACGCTTGGCGGCTATCCAGTCAAGTACATAGATTCATATGCGTTTTATGGTTGCACAAATTTGACGAGCGTGACGATCCCTGACTCGGTAACGCATATCTTCAGTGACGCCTTTAGAGACTGCAGCAGTTTGACCAGCGTAATTATTCCCGACTCCGTGACGAGTATTGGCGAATATGCGTTTAGAAGTTGTACATCGCTGGTTGACGTTAGACTTCCCAACGGACCCGCAGAATATGACGACTGCTTTGACCGATGGTTTCTCTATCGCACATTGTTTAATGGAGGGAATAGCGATGCAATGGCCAAAAACGAAGTAGCTTTGACGGTGACGAATGTGGTGGTGCATTATGTTACGACAGCGGCGGTGAGCGATGCGGTGACACCGAGCGAGGATGTCGGAATCGTGAATGTGATTGCGGAGGTGCGGGCGGACAACAAACCTGTCGCCGTTTCGTCCGCATGGGCGGCGCAATACGGCGATAAGTTCACGAATAAGTTCGGCAGCGACTTCGCGGCGGCGGTGACGGCGACGACGGGCAAGCGCGACGGCGCTGGCAACTTGATGCAGGTCTGGCAGGACTATGTCGCAGGAACTGACCCGACGGACGAGAACGACAAGTTCACCGCTTCCATTACGTTCGACGCGGACGGCAAACCGCAGATCGCCTATTCGCCGAAGTTTGAGAATGAAGCCGAAGCCGCGAAGCGCAAGTACACCACCTACGGCAAGGTGAAGCTGTCCGACAAGGAATGGACGGAGGTCGCCCCAGGCGAGGAGGACGGCTATAACTTCTTCAAGGTGACCGTTGAGATGCGCTAGAAACCTGGTCGGAGGAGGCAAATGGATTTTTGGCGATTTTTATCAGGTAAAAAGCGGACGAAAGAAAGATCGTACTAAATGACAATTCTCATTACAGGCGCTACAGGCGGAATCGGGGGAGCGGTCGCAAGGGCGGCGCGCGAGAAGGGGCACGATGTCGTGGAATGGAACCGTGCCGACTTCGAGCGCGGCGAACCATTGCCGGACGTATCCTTTGACGCTGTCGTATTCGCGACAGGCATGTGTCCGGTAGTGCCTGTGGCGTTGCTTTCGGATGAGCGCTTTGCGGAGACGCTGCACGTCAATTGCGGACTCTTTTTGAAGATCATCCGCGAAATCGTTTCAAGGCGCATGTGTGCGGCAGGCGGTATGCGGGTGGTCGCAGTCTCCAGCGTGTCGGCCAGCGAGGGATGGGCTGGCGGCGCCGCGTATTGCGCGTCAAAGGGTGCATTGTCCGCAATGTGCCGCGCACTCGACGCGGAGCTAAAGCCGCGCGGAATCAGCGTTTCGGCCATCGAGCCGAGATACGTAAAGACCAAGATGTTCGATGCCTGTGCGGGACGCATGGGCGTAAGCGCAAAGCTCGCTCGCGATCCGGGCGAACTGGCGGAGGAGATTTTGAAAGGACTCACAAAATTATGAACAATCCAATTGTCGGAATAGTCATGGGCAGCGATTCGGACTGGCCCCTCGTGAAGAAGGCGTGCGAAACGCTGGACAAGTTCGGCGTGGAGTACGAGACGCGCGTAATATCCGCCCATCGCACGCCCGAAGTCGCCATCGAGTACTCAAAGACGGCTGAATCGCGCGGACTCAAGGTTGTCATAGCGGCGGCCGGCGGAGCGGCGCATCTCGCCGGAGTGCTTGCCGCCGGGACGGTGCTGCCGGTTATCGGAATACCTGTCGCGGGCGGTGCGCTGAACGGGCTTGATGCGCTATATGCAACGGTGCAGATGCCGGGCGGCGTCCCTGTCGCCACTGTTGCCTGCGGCAGCGCCGGACCCGTAAACGCCGCGCTGCTTGCCGTTCAGATACTCGGCACCGCCGACACTTCGCTTCGCGACAAGTTTCGCGAGCACAAGGAAGAGCTCAAGCGCAAGGTAGCCGCGGCGAACGACCGCATTCACTCCGCCTGATCGGAGGCGGGCGACTTTGGCGGGTTGAGCACGTCGATAAGCCGTTGCGGCGGCGGAACCGGCCGGAAGGTTGTAGTCGAAACGAAACAGTGGCGGGTGTAGCCTTTCACCAGAATGGGCTCCTCGCCCTTGCGGCGCACTTCGCAGGCGATTTCCAGGCGCACCCCCTTGGCCGCCTGCACGAACGCGGTGACCTCCAGAAGATCGTCGTATCGGGCCGGGCTTTTGTAGTCCAGCTCGGCATGGATCACCGGGAGCATCCAGCCTTCCGACTCGCATTCGCGGTACGTATAGCCGCAAGCCCTCATGAGCTCGTTTCTCGCGCGCTCGAAAATGGCCAGGTAGTTGCCGTAGTACACGACACCCATCTGGTCGGTGTCGGCATACGGAACGCGATATTCCATTGTCACTTTCTTCACTTGCATGCTCCCTTCGGATAAACCATTGCATTCGTTGAATATCATACCAAATATCCGCTTCGCGGCGCAATGCTACGGCAATCTGCCGCGGCGCGGGTTCCCGGCGATGAAATTTTTGGTATAATACAATTCAACAATGGCAGATAGTGTTCAGGTTGCCGCCTTCGAAGGCGGAGAATTGCGCATCATGGCGTCAAAGGAGAAGTCCAACGAGGTCGTGTTGGCGCTTCCTTTGTCTCGTCTTATCGTAAAGACGGTGCGCGTTCCCGAAGAAAACAGGGGCGATCCGTCGTCCTATGTCGCGCCCATACTTCAGGCGATGAGTCCGTATCCTGACGAGCCGCTGACGGTGAGTTGCGAAGTCATGCGCGAATCCGAGCGAGGGCTTGTGGTCGTTGCGGCGGCGCTGCCGGAGAGCGCCGCGGACGACATCGCAGGGGCTCTTGACGCCAGAAAGCTGAACGTGACGCGCATCGATGCGCTTGCGCTGGGCACGTTGCGAGGGATATGGGGCACTTTGGGTCAGGGCGACGCGAGGCGGCTTGTGCTGATCGGCGGACCGGACTGCATTTCCGCGATTGTCATTGACGGCGACATGCCAAGCGCCATACGCGCCTTCAGCGCCGACAGCGACATCAGGCGCGAGATAATGCTTTCGCTTCTTGAGGCCGAGGACTTCGGCGGGGCGATGGACCTTTCGGAGATAGTGTGCGTCGGTGACGTTAAGGCCGATGGGTTGGATGCGTTTGCGCCGACGCGAAAGATCGAGGTCGGCGAAGACGCCGCGCTTGTCGGCGTGGCCGAAAGATCGCTTGAGCCTTCGGCGCTCAACGCCTTGCCCGCCAGCTGGAAGGAGTTCCTTGATGAGACGCGCTTCAAGGCCAAGCTGAAGGGGCGGCTGTGCGTCGCCGGGGGCATATGGGCGGCTATAATGCTTGTTCTGTTCGGCGTGCCGATGGCGTATGGCTACATGGCCGATCACCAGAAGGCTTTGTGCAGGGAGCACGCCCGCCAGTATCGCGCCGTTGCGGAGATGCGCGACAAGGTGAAGCTCGTCCAGAAGTATTCCGACCACGCGCGCGGGGCGCTGGAGATAATGAAGGCTGTCAGCGACCGTCTGCCGCAGGGCATAACGCTAAACAGCTGGAGCTTCAGGCGCGATGAGGGCGTGAAGGTGTCGGGCGAGGCCGACGAGGCGGAGTTCGTCTACAAGTTCAAGGACAACATGGTCGAGGCCGGCAGCGAGGATGGCGGCGACAGCGTGTTCGCCGAGGTGCTGCTTAACGGACCGTCCGCCGGACGCGGCGGCAAGCAGAAGTTCGACCTTGACTGCAACTACGAGACTGAGGAGGACCAATGAACGGCATGTCGCTGAAGGAAAAGGCCGTATTGGCGTCGATAGGCATGGTGATCCTCTACGGCCTTGCCGTAGCGCTCTGGTTCATGAGCCAGGAGACCGCCTGGAAGAAGGCCGCCAAGGCATACGAGCGCGCCAAGGCGCAATATGAAAGCGAGCGCCGTCTCATAGGCGAGAAGGCCAAGTGGAACCAGGCCTACGAGGACGAGAAGTCGCTGATGCCAACGTTCGAGGCCGGCAAGGCAACAGATACCACATGGCTTCAGAAGATGGACACGCTTGCGGCGAAGCACCACATAA
>CAMZEN010000005.1 GCA_947305775.1 uncultured Verrucomicrobiota bacterium | reverse complement strand
CGGATGATGTTTGCGCGGGCCGTCGCGGACAAGTCGAAAGGAGCGGGAGCATGAAGATTGAAGCGGAGAAGATGGGCGAGCGGGTCGCCACCGAAGAGCTTGTGCGCGAGCTGGTGCGGAATGACGCGCGGCGCGGCGAGTTCATGATCATGATGGACGACGCGGACGAGGAGCGCTTCGTTCAGGTCGCTTGCGACTACGATGACGTGGGCGGCAAGAGCGACGGACTTTTCGACCTCGAATACCGCGATGGCAAGAACGGCTATCTCTACCACTGCTCGCGCCGCGTTAGCGCGGACGAGGTGGAGCGCGTCTTTCTCGACGAACTGGCCGGGCGCGGCGAGTGGCGCAGTGGCTTCGAGTGGGAGCGTTTGAACATGGGTGGGAGCAGCGGCTTCTCAACTCCACGGCTGAGAGATCTGCCGAGGTGGGGACGTATTCTCTGTGTCATCGGCTGTGCTGTAGGCGTGTTGTTTTCGATCATATTTCTTGTCAACGGATTAGGTGAGCTTAAGTCGGTTCTCGGCAAACCAGGTGCGACGCTCGGCAACTGTGTTGGTGCTGGCATTTTTGTCGTTATTCCAGCTATAATTCTGGGAGGAGGATTGATTCAATTTGTTAAGTGGTTCAGGACGCGAGGCAAGAAGCGCGAAGCGCACGAGCGGATGATTGCGGCGGAGGGCGTGAGGCTGCGGCGCGTATTGCCACAGGGTATGGTGTTCATGGCGATCTGGTGCTGTGGCTGGGACGCCGCCGCATTTTATGGCCTTGTAGATGCCGTACGTGCTTATTCCGAAAAAGGATTCAATTCTGGGATTGTCATAGGCGTGGTCTTTTCGCTTATCGGCATTGCGATGACGGTGTATTTCTTCAGGCTTGTATGGAAGCATCTGCGGCCATGCTACGAGGTGCGGCTTATGGGCGGCGTGCTGAAGGAAGGCGAGAGGACGGCGTTTGAATATGAGTTCAAGGGTGATGCGGAGAATGTCAAGCGTGTTGAGTTTGCCACGGCGATAGATGAGGCCGTCTCTCGGAATGGAAGAACTCTCGGTGCGCCTCCTGGCAGAGTGAACGATGCAAAGGAATTTTCCCACCCAATGGAACTTGCGGCGGGGCACGTGTCGCTTGAAATGCCGCGCATAGCGTCGGATTGCCATGCCCGATTCCGTCACTACTTCCGTGCGACGGTCACTTTCAAGAGCGGCCTAGTCGTCTCATCATCCTACCGCATCCCACTGAAGTAAAAGGAACGAACTCATGAATACGCGGATGATGTTTGCGCGGGCCGTCGCGGACAAGTCGAAAGGAGCGGGAGCATGAAAGTCAACAAAGTGTATGCTGAGGAAATCGCCAAGTGGGATGGTGACAAGGCGACGAAGCCGTTTCGCGTTCTGTGGGACGACCCGGAAAGCGGCGCGGACTTGAAGGTCGTCTATCGGACGCCTAGAATTACCGGGACGATCATGTGTCTCGTCGGTATTGCTGCAATATCCTTGGCATCGTATTGCGGCTGTCGATGTTTCGCTGATGCAAACCATGATGTTCTGATTGGGTTTTGCATTTTATTTGTGTTCGGCATTGGCATGACGGTTGGCGGTCTCCGCACCGGCTGGACGCGGATGGAGTACGAGTTCAGGCGCGGCATCTGCACCGTGCGCTACGCGCTGGCGGGGCTTCTCCGCCGCGAATGGTCGTTCGCGTACAATGACACGACAATCTTTTTCGGGCACATGCCGCCGATGACTGCCGCGCTTGCGACAGTCCCTGAATATGGCTTTTCTGACGGAGAGGGCAATGTGCTGTTTCGCACGAAGCAGGCGATGAAGGTTGAAAACTTCGACTATTTCGGACTCGTTGTGTCGGGCTATCTTGCGCGAAACGAGGACGAGGAGAAGTCTCGGCGGGCGATTGCCTCCATTCGGCTTGAACGCAATCTGCGCGACAAGACCACGTCCAAGAAGATGTGGATTTTCCTGGGCATTGTCATAGCAATCTCCGCGACCATGAGCATCATCAACATTCGCAGCAAACCGACGGAGAATGAACGTCTGGCGGTGAAGGCGGTAATCGAGGCGTTCTACAAAGGCGGCGACTATCGGGCGGTCGCCGAGGCACAGAAGGCAAAATGCAGAAAACGTGCACAAGAGGAGATCGACGAGGCGCTGGATTACTGCGCGGAACTTTCGGCGGCACGGCAAGAATTGCAGGAAGCGGGGGCGATTGCGGACGCGAGCCGTCGCAGGGAGGCTTTACAAGATTTTTCTTCGAGATTGCGCGAACGAGTAACGGCGATGAAATCCGTCAGACGCAGAAATGCTGCATCGTATGTATTTGAAATTTCCTTTGAGCGCTTGGCGGTGACAGCCGAGGCGTTGCTTTCCGCTCCCGATGGCAAGGAGGAAACGAAATGAATACGCGGATGATGTTTGCGCGGGCCGTCACGGACAAGTCGAAAGGAGCGGGAGCATGAAGATTGAAGCGGAGAAGATGGGCGAGCGGGTCGCCACCGAAGAGCTTGTGCGCGAGCTGGTGCGGAATGACGCGCGGCGCGGCGAGTTCATGATCATGATGGACGACGCGGACGAGGAGCGCTTCGTTCAGGTCGCTTGCGACTACGATGACGTGGGCGGCAAGAGCGACGGACTTTTCGACCTCGAATACCGCGATGGCAAGAACGGCTATCTCTACCACTGCTCGCGCCGCGTTAGCGCGGACGAGGTGGAGCGCGTCTTTCTCGACGAACTGGCCGGTCGCGGAGAGTGGCGGAGCGACTTCGATTGGGAGCAACTTAAAGGTTTCAACATGACGCCGTTCGACAGGGCTGTCGAGTGGATTCTGCGGCGGCTGACGCTGACGCCTCGCGGCGAGAAGCGAAAGATCCGCTCGCGGATGATTCCGGCGGAGGGGTTGCGACTGCGGCGTTGTTTGCCGAGCGGACTTGTGTTATTGGCAGTTTGGTGCATAGGATGGGATGCGATGTCGTTCTATGGAATCGTCCCTAAGTTTATTGATGCCGTGCGTGCCTATTCTGAAAAAGGATTCGATGCGATTCTTGTTGTAGGCGTAATCTTCCCGCTCATCGGCGTTGCGATGACAGTGTATTTCTTCCGTATTCTCTGGAAACATTTGCGGCCAAGTTACGAAGTGCGGCTCGTGGGCGGGTTGTTGAAAGAGGGCGAACGCGCAACGTTCGAATACCGCTTCAAGGGCGACGCGGGAAAGATAGATCGGGTCACTTTTGCAACAGCGGCATGTGAGACCAATCAGGACGAAGGGCAGAGAGGAACGGCAGGGACCCCGCCGGGTGATGTGAACGATGCGAAGAAGTTTACGCATCTGCTGGAGATTGCATCGGGGCGCGTGGCGCTGGAAATGCCGCGAATCGCAAAAGACTGTCATACCTCCTTCAGATACTATTTCCGTGCGACGGTGGTGTTCAAGAGCGGCCTTTCCGTCGCCTCCTCCTACCGCATACCATTGAAGTAAAAGGAACGAACTCATGAATACGCGGAGGATGTTTGCGCGGGCCGGGGGAGAATGTTGCCAATGTGAAAATGTTGCCAAGTCCAAATCCAATTACCAATGAAAGGAGCGGGAGCATGAAGATGCAGACCCTTTTTGACCTACATATCCATTATAATACACGGCAAAATCAGAATGGGAGCGTGTAACCTTTCGCCGCGTTGCGTGTAAACAAGTCAGAAGCAACTTTAGCAAGGGAGAAAGAACATGGCCATCGATCTCAAAAACGTGAACATCTCGCTCGACGAGTTCCAGCGGATCTCGTCGGGCTGGTACAATGCCGGCGAAGTGAAGCTCAAAAACGCGAACACGCTCGACAAGGTAAACAACCATGTCGCCACCTGGTGGTACGACAACAAGGATGAGATCTCCCACGCGGAGACGGTCGCCATCAAGGAGGCGCTCGTCAAGGCGCTTTCGCAGCACGGCGTCGAAGGGGAGGCGCTCAACCGCGCCCGCCAGAAGCTGGGCCTCCAGCCGATGGATCCGGCGGACAAGTCGCTCCTCAAGCGGAGCGTAATGCCGCTCACGCGCCAGCAGATCCGCGAAATCCTCGACGAGAACGCCGAGACGCTCAACCAGAGCGAGGGTCACGAGCGGATCCGCACGCAGGCGGAGCTGGATGCCCGCAAGGGCGACAGAGCGCTCGAAAAGAGCACGGCCAAGCGCAACGAGATCAATGCGTCGCTCGCGTCCCGGGACGAGTTCCGCGTGAATACCGAAATCGCGCGCTTCGAGCGGGTGGTCTCCGACTTTGCCGACTTCGCTTCCCCGGAGGAGCGCGCCCAGCTGCTGGAGGTTGCCAAGAAGCAGCTTAATGCGCTGATGGTCGATTGCCATTGCCGTCCGCGCGCGGATCATCGCGCCATTGCCAAGCTCGAAATCGAGGGCGGCCAGCAGGTGACGGTGGATACCGGGATGAACGAGGTGGAGTTCGCCGAACGGCTTGAGAACTTCATCGCCCGCCTCTGTGGCGGCGTTTCGGGTCCAAAAGCTGACGAGCTTGAGGTTGTGAGCCGTTACCGGGCTTGCAAGTCGCGCGCGGAGCAGCAGGATTTCCTGAACGCGCTGCCGACCGAACAGGAATTCGGCTTCAAGGCCCGCGCCCTCGCGGTCAGGTGCCTCTACAGCCGCAAGGTGACGGACTACGCCACGCTCTCGGTGGTGAACCGGATCAGCGACGCCAACGCATACGCCCTGGCGAGATCACTCCTGGACATGCCCGGCGATGCCACGCCCGAGCAGTTGCGCGCGAACCCGCTCTTGGTGCAGCTGATGGCCGCGGCACCGGTCAAGGTGAAAAATATCGAACAGGCCTACATCCCGGCCACGTCCAACCTGATGTACAACAAGTACGTGCGGAATTTCATGAAGGAGGCCCCGGAAGACATGTTCCCCGAGCACCGGAACCTGGCGGAAACGGTGAAGATGGAGGTGCGCGACCGGCTGGGCGCGGTGGCGATGCCCGAGAAGACGAATCTCAGCGACTTGATCAGCAACGAAGAACTGGCCGGCATCCAACCCACTGTTGGAGGGGAGGAGCGGCGCAACACAGTGGAGACCATCCGCGAGAGCTTCCTCGCGGCCGCGCTCCGGGATGGAGCAATCAAGATTCTCGACGATGAAATGGGCAGGGCCATAAGTGCGCTGGGCGGCAATCTCGTCAGACTCCGAGCGGCGGTGTGGGGCCTGATGGAACGCAATCCCTTGCTTTTACGGGACCTCACGGCGGCGCAAACACCGGACCAGGCCCAGGCAATCGTTGCCGGGGTGAGCGAGAGTATCCGGCAGATGGCGCGGCTCTATTGCAAGGTGGAACCTCTCCAGCGCAACCTCGCCGAGCGGACGCGGCAGCATCTAGCCCAGAAGCTGGGGGTTTCCCGCGAAGATATCGGCAACGAGGAAAACGGCGTTCCCTTCCGGGTGGATCAAGACAGTCAGGAACTGTTCTCTAAAATCCTTTCCGGCGAGGTTCAAGCCAATACGGACGAGGAAGTGCAGGCGGTGTTCACGAACGAGATGGAAGGCGCGGTGGCGGAACTTACGGGCCGCATCGCCGAGGTGGACCAACTCGATCCGCCGCTCGCTCCGCAGGTGGCCGACCAGGTCAAGACGGTGCTCTTCAGCGCCCAGAACCTCAAGTATATCGATATCGGGCGCATTGCCGGCAACGTGCGCGACCGGGTAAGCACCGAACACCTCGACCAGCTCCTCAGGAGCAACGCGGACAAGGTGCAGGTCCAGAACGAGCTCGCGGCCGTCAAGGCGAACATCGACGCCGTCATGCGCGAAATCCTGGCCGGCCAGCAGGATCTCGGCCCCGACGACTGGGACGGAATCATGGGGATCGCCTCCATTATCGCCATCCGCAGCCGGCCCGGACTCGCGGACCGACTGGATGCGTTCTTCCTGCGGCCGGACGTCCGGCGCGAAATCGCGGAAAATGACGACGACAAACCGGTTGCCGTTGTCATGGATCTCTTCCGGGAGCAATCCTTCCATCCGGACGTCTTTGCCGGCGGACCTTGGCAGGCGGCCAAGATGCGCCGGCTCTTCTCCGCGCCGCGCGAGATGGCCGAGTTCAAGGCGGCGGGCGGCGAGGTGGCGGCGCTCCAGGCTGGCTACCACGCGAAGGACATGCCGATGCTCGCGAGGGCGTTTACGTTGGTCCGGGCGGCGCGGAATCTTACCGATCAGGCGGCGATGGACGAGATTTTGGACCCCGTTAGCCGCTCGCGCCGTCTGTTCGGCTATGGCGGCCGGTTCCTGGAGACCCCCGAGAACTTCCGGCGCGGGCTGGAGCTCATGGAGAGGTTCCACGACTGGCGCACGGCCCAGGGCGCCGCGTACGAGGCGGGCAACCGGAACACCCCCACGCTCGTCAACGTGCGCGCTAACGTCATCCACAGCGACTCCGAGCGCGGACTCGAGAAGTTCGTTTTGGAAGAAATCGCCGCCAATCCCGTATTCGCCCTGGACGAGGTGGACGATGACAAACTCTTCGCCATGCAACACAACCGGGCGATGCGCTTTGTGGGGCTCAACTACGCCTCGAGCGGCTACGGCACGCTCTCGGCCATTCCCCCCGCCAAGCGCGGACTGGTGTACGACGTGGTGGACCTCCTGCGCGGACCTCTGGCCAACACCATGGAGGAACGCGAAGGGCAGAGCGACATGTCCTACACCACCATTCTCCTCGCCCGCATTCTCAAAAACTACGACGAGCTGGAGGAACTCAAGCAAGAGGGCCATCTCGACCGCGCCCACGTGATCCAACTCCTCTTCGGCGACTTGGGCGTGCAGGCGACCGATACCGCCGGGCAGATCGACGATGCGATTTTCGCGGCCGTCGAAGCGATGCCTCCCTTGATCGGCTTTGCCGCCAGCAATTTGATGAGCATCACCGGCGACACCGCCGAGGCCTGTCGCACGGCGCTCGAGCAGGGCCAGCGGCTCCCCAACGCCCCGTACGTGGTGACCGGGTCGTCCGGACTCGAAGGAATCGGCACGGCCGAAGCGGCGCGCAAGGCGCTGCTCGACGACCTGGAGCGGATCCAGAACGTGGGACAGCTCCCCGAAGACGACCCCATCCTGAACGAGGAGCAGCTGCACTTCGTTTTCCGCTTCCCGGGCGCCGAACCGCTCGTCTCCCGATGGAGCGGCAGCCCGGAGGAAGTGCAGGCCGCCAACAACGCCATCGTCGACAAGCTGGCGGACCTTTGCGGTAGGGCCCATCCCGAGCAGTTCTCCGCCGCCTGCTACGCGCTTTCGCAGAGCGGGGCCGGCGCCAACGTGCGGAGCGCCTTCACGACGCACAATATCAGCTCCAGCGAGCACATGCCGCTTACCTTCGCCATCACGCGCAGCAACGAAACCGGCGCCATCGAGATCGTCTGCTCCGAGCCGGCCGGCTTCCCGCTCAAGTTCCATTGGACCACTACGGTGGCGCTCGACGGCACGGTAACTTCCACGCCGATGATGATCGAACAGCCGCCGCAACAGCCGCAGCTGCAACCGGTTGCCAATCCGTAACCTTTTGCCGCGGGGCGTGTATACAGGGCGGAAAACGAAATTTTCAAAACCAGAGGAAGGGAGATGGTAAGATGGCTCTCGACATAAACGGATACAGCAGCGTGTTTAAGTCGTTCGTTGACTTTGCGCAACAGAAATTCGCCGAGCGCGAAACGAAGGCGATTGCCGACGCGACGCTCGAGAGCGCTGCGCTCTCCGGGCGGAAAATCGTCGCCGTCAAGGACGCGGAGGGCGACTCCCTCCGCAAATGGTCGCGCGGCCTTCATGCGACAATCGCCAACGACCGCACCCGCACGCTTTTCAGGAATGCCGTCGCCGACATGTTCGGCGGGGAAGCTAAGATACCGGAGTCCGTCAAAAAGGCGATGCTGCTCTCCGACTACGGCGTCGGCAAGCCGCTCACCGCACGCCGCATCATGGCCGTCAAGGATGCGATCGACGAAGCATCCAAAAAAGCGCTCCTCGCCAATCTGCCCGAGACCATGTCAATCAGGGCCGGCGGCGAGGTGTTCAAGTTCGACAAGTGGCACTACGAGCGCATGGTCGAGGCCACGCCGCCCGCCGAATGCCCGAGGACGCTCGCAGCGCTGAAGAAACACATCGCCGCGCGCATCGAACACGGCCAGGCGATAATCCGCGACGTGCGCGCCGGACGCGGCGACCTCCATGCCGCCACCCCCGGGAATGTCGCCGACCTCACGCTGGCGCTGCACGCGGCGGGGCTCCGGCACGGCGACAAACTGCCGGATGGTTCGTTTTCCGTCGCCGATCCGGACGGCAGGCTCTCGAAGTGGCTGGACACCTCGGCCGACGTGTACATGCGCACGTCTTCGCATCTCAGGGCGTATCAGAATCTGCGCGTGGACGGACACCTCAACAGGATGCGCGGCATAGACGTCCCGGAAGGCAAGAACGGGCTCATGGCGGGGATGAGGACCGTCCATTACGGCACCATCCCCGATCTCGCCAGCCTCGATGCCGGAGGAGACGGCAGCGGCCCCTCCCGCCGGCTGTTCCTCAAGCCCGAGACCTGGGGCGTGAGGCGCAACCCGATTTTGTCGAGTACCGTCGCCGATTCCCTTTCCGAGGGAATGAGCGAGCGCAAGACGCGCTTCTCCGACTGGTACGAATCGACGCGCCACATGCTTTCGTTCATCGAGACGCGCTTTGCCGACCCTCGGCGCGGTGGCGCCAGGAAGGAGCACCTGCCTTCCGGCCTTGGCGTCAGACTTGACGCCGTCGCAGGACTGCTCAAGGAAGACCGCTGCCCGCAGGCGGCGAGACTGCTTGTCGCAGGCAATCCGGCCAAGGGCGGCGGAATAAGGATGGTGCTGTTCAATATCGGCAAAATCCTGGCGAATCCGGACAATCTCACCGAGAGAGGATTGGAGGACATCAATTACCTTCTTTCCGAAATCCGGAAGGATATCGGCGACAAGAGCGGGCGCAGTGAGAACCGCCTCGGCAATGAAATCATGATAGAGGCGGAGGATCTGCCGTGACGGCTGTAACCTTTCGCCGCGCGGCGTGTAGACAGGACGGAAACAATTTCAAGACAAACATCTGAAAAGGAGTAAAACAATGATAAACGCAGTCAGCTACCAGTTCGAAAGATTCGTGGAATTTGCCGAGGAGCGGGTCAAGGCCGGCAAGGACTCGGCGATCGCCCGTACGGGCGAAGTGCGCATCGGGGCGGGCACACCTCTCGAGGAGCGCGCCATCTACGCCTCCGACAAGGTCGACTTCGTCGGCATGACGATTCTGCGAACCAAAGACGCCAAGGCAGCAAACGACGAAGTGCGCGAGCTCTTCAGGAAGTCGATTGCCGAAATGTTCGGCGGGGAGGCGAACATCCCTGACAGCGTCAAGGACGCGATGCTCCTCAAGGACTACGGGAGCGGCAAGCCGCTCACCGCGCGCCGCATCCTCGAAGTCAACAACGCGATCGAGGCTCTCGGCCGGGAAAACATCTTCCATCCATTCCAAGACAGTGAGATCCAATCCAGACTTGAGAATCTGGCTTTTGAAAACGGCTACAAGCGAACCGACTTCGGCAAGCTCAACATGGCGGCCAACTTCCTCATGAAGAATCTGGGCATGGATTCGGTGACTGCGCTCGGGGCGGTTGTCGCAAAGGGGTCCCCCGCCAACCGCGCGATGAACGCCGGCGCGCCGTACATGAAGGACGAAAGGTCGTTCATGCTGGGCTACGACATTTTCAACAGGATCGAAGACATCAACAGGGACAACCTCAAGGCCGCCGCCGAAAACGGGTCAGCGATTGCGAAGAAGAACCCCGAGACGTCCCGTCGCATCTCGACCGAGATCGCCAAAAACCTCAAGGAAAAGTACGAGCTGCTGAACCAATACGTGGTGAACTACGTCGAGGGGGCCAAACTGCCCAAGGACATCTTCTCCGACGCGATGCGGCACTTCAACATGTTTGCCGAGGATATGCGGGATCTTGACTACCGCATCAACACCCTCAAGGACGTCTCCGACAAGAAGATATTCGAGAAGCTGTTCGACAAGGACCCATCTGAGTACTTCAGGAGCTGCCTGCTCCCTATCGAAATGAAGATCAAGGGGGCCAAGCAGTACACGCCGGACGTAGAAACGTTCTTCAAGCATTTCTACGGCCTCTGCAAAGAGCTGCACGAGGAGCACGTCGCGATGCGCAACGCCTGCGCGAACGCCTTTGCGCAGAACATGCTCGAGTCCGCGAAGGGCAGGCTCATCGCCGCCGCGAACGAGGGCGGCATGGCGACCGGCACTTCGAGCGAGCTTCCGGCGGTAATGCTGGACAAACTTGAGGAGTTCCTCGCTGAAGACCCGTACGGCAATATGGAAAAGGTGGACAAGTTCTGCACCTACCTCGAGAAAAACGGTCCGGCGGCACTGCACGTCGCCGACGGGAAGGATGTCGACCTCAACTGGATTTACAGGGAGGTCATCGGCTAAGGCATCGGAGGTAAACCTACGGGTCGAATGTCGCGGCCTGGGTTAAGGGGAAGCTCGTCGGCATGGCCGTGCTGGCCGACGAGCCGCCAACGGTGTGTAATGCGGGACGCAGATGTATTGAGTTCACAGCCGCTCACCGCCGCGGAGGTTCGCCAGGTTATCGACCAATACGCCGAAAAAATCAACGAAAACCGCAGTGCCGACCGCATCGACAATAACCTCAACATCAACGAATGGCTCGGCAACTAGCCAGAATTAAGCATGACTTGGGCTAGGGCTATATAGACTTACTTCTCGCTTCTTACCATAGGGGATGCGCGGAGGAAAACGCATGAAATAACGTTAAAATGAAGCGACGGAAGAGTGCTTCACCAAATGTTTCGAACAAGGTTGGCTTTGTTGCGGCGTGGGGCCTAAAATGCTATACTGCCCGCATTGGCTTTGGCCAACAGTTTATTCTCATGAAGCGCAGTAGATCAATTGTATTTGTAGTGGTGCAGGTCCTTTTCGCGACGTGCTTTGCTGCAGAATCGTCATCTGCGGCAAATGTAGATGAGGCGATAGCGAAGGGTGTTTCATTTTTGCTTTCCAGTCAGGATGCCGACGGGCACTGGAGCGATGCGCACATGCCCGCACTCACGGCGCTGCCAGTATGGGCTCTCGCCTGGAGCGGCTCCTGTTCTGAAGAATGCGATTCTGCGGTGTCGCGCGGCGTAAAGTTCGTGCTCGCGACCCAGCGGGAGGACGGAGGATTCTACGTGCCAAAGCCGGGACGTGGCGGGTCTGGCCTCGGAAATTACAACACATCCGTATGCCTTTCGTCGCTTTTCGAATCTGGCAAGGCGCCAATCCAAGCCATGCTCAAGGCGCGCGAGTTCATTGCGTCGTCGCAGTTGACGGGCGACGATACGATGTCGGGCGGTTTTGGTTATGAGAAGGTGTCGCGTCGCCGATACGCCGACCTCTCCAACACCAGCTATGCGCTGGATGCGATGCGTCGGACCGCTTCCATTGAGGAGCTGCGCGCGGGCGGCAGGCGTGTCGATCTCGACTGGGATAGGGCTCTCGCTTTTGTCGAAGGCCTCCAGAAGAAGGAAGGCGACGACAGAGGCGGTGCGATGTACAACGATCGCACGCCGCAAGGCGGAATCGCCACGAACGGCGCCGGTCGCGTCAGTTTGAGGGCATACGGCTCCATGAGCTATGCAGCCGTCCTTTCAATGTGCTGCGCGAAACTCACAAGGTCGGATCCTCGCGTAAGGAATGCCCTTGAGTTCTGCGCGAAGCACTGGACGGTTGACGAAAACCCCGGCATGGGCGTGCAGGGCCTGTACTACTATTATGATATTCTTGCCCGCGCACTGTCGGCGAGCGGTATGAACGAGATCGTCGCAGAAGACGGGCGCGCCATATCCTGGCGAGACGAGCTCGCCAAGAAGCTCATTTCGCTGCAGCGATCGGACGGCAGCTGGGTGAACGAGTCGAACCGTTTTTGGGAGGCCGATCCGATCCTCTGCACGTCATTCGCGATGTTGGCCCTGGAGCTTTGCCGGAAGGAGAAATTTGGGGTAGACTAGCGACGAGGAATAATGGTATAATACATCCAACTTTTTCGCCGGGTTGGCACAGTGGCGACTGCGCCTCATTTGTAATGAGGAATTACCAGGGGTTCGAGTCCCTTACCCGGCTCCATTCAATTCAGGGAGATGAGACAATGATAGAGACAGTGTCCACCGAAAAGGCGCCAAAGGCGCTCGGTCCTTACAGCCAGGCCCTGAAAGCCGGCGGGTTCGTTTGGTGTTCGGGGCAGATACCGATCAATCCCGCGACCAATACGATCGAGGCTACTACGATCGAAGACCAGACCCGCCAGGCCATAACCAATCTCAGCAACGTTCTCGCCGCCGCCGGCACTTCGCTTGCAAACGTCGTTAAGACCACTGTCTTCATAAAAGACATGAACGACTTCGCCGCCCTGAACGGCGTCTACGCAGAGATGTTCGGCGATACCAAGCCTGCGCGGAGCTGCGTTGAAGTGGCAAGGCTGCCCAAGGACGTAAAGGTCGAGATCGAATGCATTGCCTCGCTCTGATGGTCTTGGCGGCTGCTGCCGCTGCAGTTCCACCATGGGCCACGCCAGAGGTCAATTCCATCAACCGCCTTCCCGCGCGCGGCGTGGCTGTCCCATGCGAGAGCCCTACAAAGGCCCTCATGATCGCAAGGGGCGAACTGCCCCGTACCGATTCAGATCTGCTCATTTCCCTTAACGGTACATGGGACTTCAAGTGGAAGCGCACGGTTGATGCGCCATACTGGGAGAAGGAGGGTGTGATCAAGGTTCCTGGCTGCTGGCAGCTGCAAGGCGACTACGATCCGCCGCTCTACACGAACGTCACGTACCCCATCCCCAACGACGGGACGGGCAACCCCATGCTCGCGCCGCCCGACGACTACACCAGCAGCACATTCCGCAATCCGGTAGGGCTCTACTCGCGCAGCTTCACGTTGCCGGAAGAATGGAAGGGCCGCAGGGTCGTAGTCCATTTCGGAGGGGTGTCGTCGGCGATGTATGTGCGCGTCAACGGCAAGGAGATCGGCTATTCGGAAGACAGCCGCCTTCCGGCGGAGTTCGACATAACGAAATACGTTACGTTCGGAGGCGGACGCGGCAGTTACGCGTCCAAGAAGTATGGCAAGCCCAACGTAATAGAAGTAGAGGTCTTGAAGCATTGCGACGGCACGTTCCTTGAAGATCAGGACTTCTGGCGCCTCTCTGGAATATTCCGCGACGTGTGGCTCGTCGCCGAGAAGCAGGAATCTCCAAAGGATCTGGTTGTGGAAGCCACCCTTGCCGACGACTTCAGCGCTGGCGTTCTGGTCGTGCGCGACGAGAACGGCAAGCCTGTCTTTGAGAAGCGCTACGAAAGTCCGAAGCTGTGGTCGAGCGAGACTCCGAACATGTATTACGAGGCGATTCAGATGCCTGGCGGAGACTGGCGCGCTGTGGCGTTTGGCTTCCGGAGAATCGAGATTCGCGATTCCGTGATCTACATAAACGGCAAGAGGACCCTTTTCATGGGAACAGACCGTCACGAGATGGAGCCGTCGACCGGCTATGCCGTTACGCCGGAGGGCATGAAGAGGGATGTAGAGATATTCCACGACCTCAACATAAACGCAGTCAGGACGTGTCACTACCCTGACGATCCATCGTGGTACGAGTTGTGCGACCGCGAAGGAATCTATGTCATATGCGAGGCCAACATCGAGACGCATGGCGCTGGATACGGCGACGGAAGCTACGCAAAGAAGCCGGCATTCCTTCAGACGCACATCGAGCGTGGAGTGAACATGGTTAAGACCTTCCGCAACCATCCGTCCATAGTAATATGGTCGATGGGCAACGAGGCTGGTGACGGGCCTAACTTCGTTGAGGAGTACAAGGCGATCAAGGCTTTGGATTCGACTCGTCCCGTGCAGTACGAACAGGCGATGGATGAGGACCATACCGACATACGCTGTCCGATGTACACCCGTCCTTGGGAGGTCGAAGACTATGTGAAGAACAGTCCGAAGAAGCCTTTCGTGCTTTGCGAATACGCTCACGCGATGGGCAACTCCACAGGCGACATTCAGGATTATTGGGATCTCGTCAGGAAATATCCCTCGATGCAGGGCGGATTCATATGGGACTTTGTCGATCAGGCGGTATGGAAGACGGACTTCCGCGGCAAGTGGCTCGCCTACGGTGGAGATTTCGGCGACAAGCCAAACGACGGCAACTTCAACTGCAACGGTTTTGTGGACGCGACCCGCGAGTACCATCCCGGCGCGTGGGAGGTGAAGCATGCCTACCAGCCGATCCATGTGGATGCTTACGACTGGGCTACAGGCATGGCCAAGGTGTACAATGCCTGGCGTTTCCTTTCGCTGGATGACGTCGTTGGCAGGTGGACGCTGGAGAAGGACGGCGTGAAGATTGCCGCGGGAACGCTTGACCTTTCGAAGTTCGGTCCGGACAGCGTGAAGACGCTTGCCACCGGCGCGCGCGACGTCGGCGACGCCATGACGTTCCGCTTTTTCAAGGGCGGGCGTGAAATCGCGCACGACCAGTTCTTGAAGCCGTTTGAGCAGCAGAGCGTCAACGCACGTCTGATTGGCGGCGACACGAGCGCGCTTGGGATTCGCACGAACCTTTGGCGCGCACCGACCGACAACGACCGCGGGTGGGGCATGCCTGCCGTCTGCAAGGTATGGAAGGACGCCACCTACTACCAGACCATGCCGGACGGGGTTAAGGCGGAGCTCAACGTGAAGGGCGACGTAACGAACCAAAGGCGCAAGTACGTCGAGTGGAGCCTATCTGTTCCCAAGGGCGATCTGCCGCCGCTTCCGCGCGCCGGCGTGTCGTTCAAGCTGCCCGCAGGCTACAGGCATGTGAAGTGGTACGGATTGGGTCCGCATGAGAACTATCGCGACCGTGCGACAGGCGCGCTTCTCGGGGTGTACGAGGCGGATGTCGGGCTGGTGAAGGGTCTCGCCGGTGAATCCGGCTCGATAGTGTACCCAAAGAACCGTTTGAACCCCGACAACTACATAAACCCAGGCGAGCAGGGCTATCGCACCGGATGCCGCTGGGTCGAGTTCTCTGACGACTCTGGCTCTAAAGTGCGTTTCACCGCCTTGAACGCTCCGTTCGGCTTCAACGCATGGCCTTATTCGCAGCTTTCGCTGGAGAGCGCCACCCACCAGCATGATCTTGAGGACGAAGGCGAAATCACCGTCAACATCGACGCCGCCCAGATGGGTGTCGGCGGCGATGACAGCTGGTGTTCGCGTCCGCACGACGACGATATGCTTGGCGCTGGAGAATATTTGCTGCAGTTCATGATAGAGGAGACTTGAGGTTTCTTGTCATGGACGATTGGCTTGATTTGAATCCGGACCCTGTCCATGTGAAGCGCGAGCGCGAGAAGGCGCGTGCGCTTCGCGCTACGGACTGGTGGAAGGCCCAGCTGGCAAAGGGCGAGTGCCACTACTGCCACAGGAAGTTCCCAGCGTCCGAACTTACGCTCGATCATGTGGTGCCGGTCGCGCGCGGCGGAAAGTCCACACGCGGCAATTGCGTGCCCTGCTGCCGCGACTGCAACGCAAAGAAGAAGGCCTATACCCCGGCAGAGCAGATTCTTGACCGCTTGTTCCCGTCTTTATGATATAATACACAATATGACAAAGCCAATTGTTGTTGTATGCCTGATATCGGCAGCGCTTCTTGCCTTCGCAGAAGGCGAGATCGTCGCCGCAAAGAAGAAGACGCCTTCGCGTCCGGCGCGCATTACTTCCGCGACAACCTACTATGATCGCAAGGAAGGCATAGTGTTCTTCAACAAGAACGTCTATGTCGACGATGAGCAATATCAACTGCATGCCGATAAGGCATATGTTTTCCTTTCCGGCACAAATGACGTCCGTCGCATAGTCGCCATCGGCAATGTTGCGATGACGAACGATACGAAGCGTGCCTACGGCGCCAAGGTGTCTTACTACAAGGATGGTGGGATGGTCGTCCTCTATTCCGGGGACGGCATAATGGCCGAAGTGCGCGACGAGGCGAAAGCCGAGGATCAGGTCGTGCGCGGCAAGAAGATCAAATTCTGGATCGATTCTGAACAGGTCGAAGTCACGGAGGCCGATATCTCCGCGCCGACATCTGGGTTTGGCAAGGACGGCATAAAGAAGGCGCTGAACCTCAACTGACGCGATTTCACTTCACAAAACACAAAAGAAAGCGAGAACAACATGACGGTAAAAGGCTATGCAAAATATCTGATGGTTATGGCGGGTCTTGGCGGCCTGTTATACGGAATAGACGTCGGCGTCATCGCCGCCGCGCTTCCGTACATTGAGAAGACCAGTTCGTACACAAGCCAGCAGCTTTCTTTTGTGGTGAGCGCGGTTCTTCTGGGCAGCGTGCTTTCTTCGCTTTTCGCCGGCGCCCTTGCCGAGTGGCTTGGCCGCAAGAAGGTGATTCTCATTTCGGCTCTCTGCTTTACGCTGTCGATTCCGATCATCTGCGCCAGTGTGCTTTTCGAGAACGGATTCATGTGCCTCACTCTCGGTCGAATCCTGCAGGGTGCGTCCGCCGGTCTGGTCGGCGTCGTTGTCCCCATGTACCTTGCCGAGTGCCTTGACGCCGACTCCCGCGGCAAGGGCACGGGAATGTTCCAGCTGCTTCTCACCATTGGCCTTGTGTTCGCCGCGGTGATAGGCCTTGCCGTGACCTATCTGGTCGGCGCGTCGGACGATATGACCGTCAGCGCAGCATCGAAGACGGCCGCCTGGCAGACGATCTTCTGGTGCTCGGCGATTCCCGGACTGATCCTTTTCTTCGGCGCGTTCAAGCTGAAGGAATCCTCCCGTTGGCTGTATCGCCGCGGCAGGAAGGACGAGGCTCTTGCGTCGCTCGCTGCGAACAACGGTGAAGAGAAGGCGCGTGCGATCCTCAGCGAAATGGTCAAGGCCGACGAGGCCGCCGCGGCCGAGAAGGCTGCGAATGCCGCAGCCAAGGATTCGCTGTTCCAGCGCAAGTACGTGATTCCCTTTGTGCTTGCTGTCGTCGTTCTCGCCTGCACCCAGGCTACCGGCGTCAACTCCGCCCTCAACTACTCCGTGAAGATATTCCAGGAGGCTGGCTTCCAGGGAAGCTTTGCGAACTGGGCCGACCTCGGTTTCAAGATCGTGAACGTCGTCATGACGCTGGTGGCGGTTGCGCTTGTCGACAAGAAGGGGCGCACATTCCTCCTCAAGCTCGGCACAAGCGGCATCATCGTCGGCCTGGCGCTGGTCGGTACGACCTTCCTCGCGCTCCATCGCGGTTGGATCGCGCCGTCGCTTACGTCCGGTCTCGTCGTCATGGCTGGATTCGTCGTGTTCATGGCGTTCTATGCTGTCGGCCCCGGCGTATGCGTGTGGCTCGCGCTTTCCGAGCTCATGCCCAACCGCATTCGCGCCAACGGCATGTCCATAGCGCTCTTGATCAACCAGGGCGTTTCGACTACGATCGCCTCGACGTTCCTGCCGTGGGCGGACAAGTTCGGATATGAGAGCATCTTCTTCTCGCTCGCCGGCTTCACCGTCATATACCTCATAACTGCGACGTTCTTCATGCCCGAGACCAAGGGCCGCACGCTTGAGGAGATCGAGCAGTACTTCTCGACCGGCAAGATGCCGGAGAAAAAGGATCCGGCCTGAAGTTCAGGTTTCTAGGCACGGGGACTTCGGTCGGGGTGCCGCAGATCGGGTGCAAGTGTCCGGTCTGCACCTCGGCCGACCCACGCGACAGGCGCCGCAGATGCGGCGCCTATGTCACTACTGAAAAGGTGGCGTTCCTGGTCGATACGCCGCCCGAGATGCGCCTCGCGTGCGTTGAGTACGGAATAGACCGCGTTGACGCCATATGCCTTACCCATGCCCATATGGACCACGTTGCGGGCTTTGACGACGTAAGGCGGTTCAATACCCTTAACGGCGGCGTGCCGATGCGCTGCTTCGCGATGCAGGAGACGATAGACCAGATGCATCGCATTTTCCCGTACATCACCGACAAGAAGAACTCCATGGGGCTGTTTCGTCCCATGATAAACTTCGTCAGCAACGAAAAGGCCTTCACGATCGGCGATGTCGGCGTCGAGCGCTTGGACGTGGAACATTCGTTCCCGTGCTGCGGCTACATGTTCACTGCGCCGGACGGCGCAACGATCGCGTACATCTGCGACTGTCATGTGCTGCCCGAAAAGACCGTTGCGCGGCTTGAAGGCGTGGATGTGCTTGTTTTGAACTGCCTTAGGGAGCGTCCCCACCCGACCCACCTTAGCCTCGAGTCGTCTTTGGGCTACATAGACAGGATACGTCCCGGCAGGGCGTATCTCGTGCACATGTGCCACGACCTGAGTCACAGGGACTTTCTTGAAAGGCTTCCCAAAGGCGTCGAGCCAGCCTATGACGGGCTCGTGTTGGATATCCAGAAAGGCGATAATGCATGAAGCGGATTTTTGCGTTCATTGTTTCGGCGGCGGTGTCTGCGGTCGCTAGCGCGGCGACCAGCGAGATAACGGTTGGTCTGAAGATGGACAACCTTGATTTTGTTGTCGGCGAAACAGTCGGCGCAGTGGTGAACGTGATGAACATTTCGCCGGACGAGCTCAGCGTAGGCTACGACAACTCTCCTGACAGGTTCTTCATAGAGGTGCTGCGCTCGCCCGAGATGACCCAGATGGAGCGCATTTCGTCCGGACCGTTCGTTGCCGCCTTCAAGCTGCGCCCGAACGAAGGCCTTAAGCTCGCCACGCGACTTGGCGACCGGTACGACATGCGGCATCCGGGCCGCTACCTGGCGCGCCCTGTGCTGGTGCATGGCGGCATACGGTTCGAAGGGCAGATGCGTGCGTTCGACATAGTTCCGGGCATGCAGATTGCGTCGGCGCTCCAGATGTTCTCAAACCACGATGGACTTCGCCGCGAGTTCGACCTTCTTCGCTGGAGCCGAGGCGGTCGGGACCATCTCTTCATAACCGCACACGACAGCGGCGCAAACACAAGAAGCTGGCAGACGACCGATTTGGGCGAGATGATGAAGATAACCAAGCCAACCATTTCCATCATGCCAAGCGGCGAGGTGGTCGTGCTTCACAGGGTCGATCCCGACAACTTCATAAGAAGCGAGTTCTGGTCCGTGCCCGACGGCATAGAGTTCTATCGCCGCGAGCTCATTCAAGATCCAGAAACCGCCGGCTCCCAGCGCGTAAGGGAGATGTACCAGGAGTCCGGTGGCGTACAGCCAAAGAAGAATCCATGGTGGAAGTTCTGGTAAGCAGACGATGAACATCCTCGGCATTGAGACGAGTTGCGACGAGACGGCCGCAGCAGTCGTGAAGGACGGCAGGGTTGTCCTTTCCAGCGTTGTATATACGCAGATACCTTTGCATATACCCTATGGCGGAGTCGTGCCAGAGATCGCCTCGCGCGCCCATGTTGAGAAGATATCCGAGGTTGTGCGAACTGCAATGTCGGACGCGGCGAAGAGCGACGACCCTGACGCGGGCAGGATCGACGCGGTCGCCGTCACTTACGGGCCGGGCCTGTCGCCGGCGCTTGTCGTGGGTCTGAACGCGGCAAAGGGGCTTGCAAAGGCGCTTGGAGTGCCGCTTATCGGCATAAACCACATCGAGGCCCATCTTCATACGCCGTTTTTGTGCGAGAAGGGCGACGACTTCGGCATGGATCCGCTAGAATGCGTGCCTGCGCTTGGCCTCGCGATAAGCGGCGGACATACCACATGGGTGGACATGCCAGAATACGGCAGATACCGGATCGTCGGGCAAACCCTTGACGATGCTGCTGGCGAAGCGTTCGACAAAGCGGCGAAGCTCCTAGGCTTGGGCTACCCTGGCGGACCTAAGATCGACAAAATCGCTCGCGAATACCTGGCCTCAACGCCAGCGTCTTCGGCAAACCCGCTTATCCCATTCCCAAAAGGTCGCCCGCGCGATGGCGTAACAGCCCTTGCCGGACTACCTGCCGACTGTTGCGTGTCGTTTTCGGGTCTGAAGACCGCACTTTTGCGCTATGTGCAGCAGAATGGCGGCACGGAGGCGCTGACCGCCGCAGGCGAAATACCTCGCATTGTCGCTAGCTATCAGGAGGCCATTGTCCAGGCGGTCGCCGATAGAACCCGTACAGCGCTGAAGCGCCGCGAATACAAGGCTTTTATAGTGGGCGGAGGAGTATCGCTAAATTCGCGCCTTCGCAATGTGTTGACTGATGTCGCCAGTCGAGCCAAGGTGCCGCTATTGATGGCCAAGCCAAAGTTTTGCGGAGACAACGGGGCCATGATTGCCGCGCTCGCATATTATCGCCGTAATAAGTGCGGTGATGAAGCGATGCGACTGGACGTTGCCCCATCCCTTGATTTCGAGTAGGGCTTGCTCGCTGTCGCTAGCGAAGCGAAGTGGCTTTTAGTCCTGCCCCTGGATGACGCCGCCGCAGAGTATTGCGCCGGAAGCGGAGTACATCACGGCCGACTGGCCCGGCGCAACGCCGAATATGCCGTTTGGCACGTTGACGACGCCATTTTCAAGTGTGGCTGGTCCGACGGGGTTCCCGGTTGAGCGTATCTTGACGAAGCCTTCGACCTTGCCTTCAGTCGGCTCGGCAGCCATCCAATTCGTCGGCAGCATGCGGAATTCTGTGCGGACGGCCTCTTCGCGCGTCCCGACCACGACCCGGTTTGCGCGTCCGTCGACTTTGATTACGTAGAATGGCGTTCCGCCGCCGATACCAAGGCCTTTGCGCTGCCCGACCGTATAGCGCCAGTAGCCGTGATGCGTGCCGAGCACCTTGCCGCTGGTGGAGACGATCTCCCCGTCGCGATCAGTCTCGCCCATGAGCTCCGTGCAATCGCCTGAATAGAAATCCTGCGAATCGGGCTTCTCCGCCATGGGCAGCCCTGCCTCAGCCGCCAACCGGCGCACCTCCGGCTTGGTCAGGTCGCCAAGCGGGAACATCGCGCGTGCGAGCTGCTCCTGCGAAAGCCCCCATAGAAAATAGCTCTGATCCTTTGATGCGTCCGTTGCGCGCGCTACCGCAAGGCGTTCGCCAACCTCCACAATCCGCGCATAGTGTCCTGTAGCGAAGCGGTCGAACGCGAAATGCCGCGCCGCGATTTCAGGCAGAAGCCCGAATTTCATGCGAGGGTTGCACACGACGCACGGATTCGGAGTGCGCCCGGCGGACTTTTCTTGTCTGAAATAGTCTACGACGATCCGCTCGTATTCGCTTGAGCAGTCGAACACGCGGTATTCAATTCCGATCTTCTTCGCTAGTTCCGTCGCAGCTGCGATATCCTCCGCCTCGCCAGGGCCGAAACAAGCGTCGTGGCATCCGCCCTTGTACCGGCCCTCCTGCCAAAGCTTCATCGTGACGCCAGTGACTTCATGTCCAGCCTTCATGAGAAGGAGCGCCGCCACAGCGGAATCTACACCGCCAGAAAGTCCTATCGCGATTTTCATCGTTTGCTCCAGTGCGGCGAGTCGCCGCGCTTGTTCCAGTGGATGCTCTCGCCGATGGACGCGATGCGTCGCTCGAGGCAGCCCCTGCAAAGGGTAGAGTTTTCGTTAAGGCATGGCTTGTCGGCGTATAGCTGGTAGTCGGCGCGGTAGCGCGTTTCCGTGACGTTCGGCATTATGACGTTTGCACCTGCGAGAAGGCCCTTTTCGCGTCCTTCCGGGTCAAGCGCCTGAAGCGCAGTCGCGGCGGCGATGTTCACGTCGTGAAGGTAGAGCCGAGTTGCGGCGATCATACGCAGCCCGAGCTCCAGCCTGGCCTTGCGAAGCTCCGGCGTCCATTCGGCGTTCATGCCGAGGGGCGTATCGGCGTGCGGGATGTAGGGTCCCATGCCGATCATGTCCAGGTCTTCGGAGGCGAAGAACTCAATGTCTGAAGCGAGGTCGTCTGCCGTCTGGCCCGGCAGCCCCGACATTACGCCGCTTCCGACCTGATACCCGCACCGCCTTAGCGCACGCAGGCAGTCGCGCCGGCGTTCCCATGAATGGTCGGCGGGATGAAGCTTTGCGTAGAGCTCGGGATTGGAGGTCTCGATGCGCAAAAGGTAGCGATGGGCCCCGGCTTCGCGCCATCTGCGATATGTTTCCTCAGATTGTTCGCCAAGGCTGATGGTTATGCCGAAATCGTCGCCGCCGATTGCGTGGATGCGCTTCAGCACATTCTCGACGAATGCGACGTTCGCCTCGCCTGTAAGTTCGCCGGACTGCAGCACAAGACTGCCGTATCCGGCCTTAAGCGCCCATTCCGCCTCGCGCACGATTTCGTCCGCGTCCATCCGGTAGCGGCGGACCTTGCCGTTGCTCCTGCGAATGCCGCAATAGTAGCAGTCCTTCTCGCAGACGTTCCCGAATTCTACCAACCCTCTGAAGGATACGAATTTGCCGATTTCGCGGCATTTGACGGCGTATGCGGCGGCAAAAAGCTTTTTGGCATCGGGCCAGGTCAGAATTTCGACCAGTTCCCGATGAGTCAGTGCGCGCGGCGCGGCAGATGCCTTGTCCAACAAAGGTGTCATGGTGGCGTATATTATACACTATTTATTTAAGGCACATCTTGACAACTTTTGTATAAGGATCGCCTCTCATTGTTAGAGCGGGCACGAGTATTTGGAGAGCGGGCGAGACGCCCGCGCCCCCAAGTGTGGGACGGTCCCCGCGTGGCGAAAGGCGCGTAGGACAATCGGAATTCGCAGAATACAAGAAAGTGCGATTTTAGGGCTTTACGCGTCTTGCTAGTCCTCTATGTCTTTCGCGTCCTTCGCCTTTTTGTTGTGCTTGATTTGAGCATGGGGATATGGTATCATATTTTCAGCTCCCGCGGGAGAAATCTGCAGAGCATGCAACGCTGCAAAGCGATCGTTAGTTGAAACCTAGTAAATTCCGAGTCAGGCGGCACTTGCATAGGGTAAACGCATAATGCGTTCATTTCTATTGTAATTTCTGCTTGGGCATTACTAGAGCCTCAACTAAAACACGAGAGAGGTTTTCTTCTTTCTTACGATACGCAAGCAGAAGGCAGGGCGTGGTCAATCCAAAAGACTTCAAGACCAAGGAGGGACAAGAAGATGAGCAAAAGAACAAATGAACTGATGCGCGGGAGCGTGCGAAACATGCGCTTAGCAATTGCGTTATGTCTAGCAGGTCTTTGCCAAATGTCCCTTGGCGGCGATTGGCATGTCAATGCAGCATCAGGCAACGACGCCAATAACGGTAGAAGTGCCGCGTCTGCATTTGCTAGCATACAAAAGGCAATCGACAGTGCATCGTGGGGAGACCGTATCACCGTTAACGATGGTGTATATGATGCCATAACATCCACAAATCTTCTGCTGACGATCGAATCAGTCAACGGCGCAGACAAGACAATTATAGATGGCGGGCATAATACATGCGCCGTAGACCTTGATAGCATTGGTACATCTGGTTCTGCCCCAACGAACACTCTGCTGCGCGGTTTCACGGTGCGGAATGGTAGCGCCTACGTGGGTGGCGGCATCTATGGTGGTACTGCCGAAAACTGCGTCATCTCAAATAATACGGCACAGGCATATGGTGGCGGCACCATCCAGACTGTGTGCCGCGATTGTCTTGTTACTGGCAACTCGGCGGGGTCTTATGGCGGCGGCACTGCGTATGGAGACGTGTGGCGTTGCGTCATAACAAAGAACACGGCGTTTTGCGGCGGCGGAACATACCAGTCTCCAACTCACAACAGCTTGATTGCCTTCAACACCGTTACTGGCGGTGGCGGCGGGTCGTATCAGAACTCTTTGTATCATTGCACGGTTTATGGAAATACGGCGGAGCAAGGCGGCGGCGTTTTCAGCGGAAAGGTCATAAACTGCATATTCGCCGGGAATTCAGCCAACTCTGGTAACGATACATACTATGCGAATATGACATACAGTTGTTCCACGGATGACGTGAACCTGAATGGCGATGGTGAGGGGAATATATCTGGCGATCCATGCTTTGTTGACGCCGCTGCAGGAGATTTCCATCTTTCAGAGAGCTCGCCATGTATCAATGCCGGTTCCATGGACGAGTCTGTAAGTGCTGAAGGTGTTGACATAGAGGGCAATGCGCGTATTTGCGAAGGTCGAACCGACATGGGTGCGTATGAATATCAGCCTGTGCCCGACACAACCTATATTGACATTTGGGGCGCTTGGTCGACGGATGGCGCGGAGCCATACGTCGTGCCTGAATCGGTTTCTACTTGGGATGAGCTTTCGAGGGTTCTTTGGCGGGCAAGGGATGCGTATGTGAAATCTGGTGCGAGAACGGAAGTGCCTCCGTCGGAAGGGGCAATTGTGTTGTCTCTTGGCGCAATGTCGGTTCCTGACAGTCTTATGTCTTTGGAATTGCCGATTGAAGCCGAGATAGAGCATGAGACTTCTGTCTGGCGGCTGCGTGTATTTGAAGATGTCACTACCCACATGTTGGTTGCGGTGGCAGGGAAAACCGCTTTTGAGCTTTCCTCGTTGCCGACTTACCTTGCCAACGCATGGGTCAATGCTGTTTATGGTCAGCCCCCATCATGGCTTGATGCAAATGAAACGGAGGCTTGGTACGTTGCCCGCTCGCGCAACCGAATCGAGTGGTTCGTTACACTTGTACCGCAGTCACAATGGGCGACATATTGCGCCAACCGTGTCTCGGAGGCGGAGGGCACACGTACAAGGAGCGGGGAATCCACATTGGCTATTACGCGATTTGCTCCCGATTCTCTCACGGCAATTCACAATGTTTCGGTAAGGTCTTCCGCCTCAGGCGAAACCAGACTTTGGAGCAAGGACAGCCTTTCAACGACAAACTGGACATACAACGGATTTTCGCTTCAAGCGCCCGGAACTACGGCGGCTGGCGTTCATTCTTTCAGCAACCAATTGTTTGTGACGGCAACATTTTCGGAAACTATGGTGGATTCCGACAGTGACGGTATTCCTGACGTTATGGAGGAAATGGTTTATGGAACGAATCCAAACAAGGCGGACAGCAGCGGCGATGGGATTTCCGACTGGGAGAAGGTATATCATTACGATTTGAATCCGCGTGTTCGAGATACTGCTGGCGATGGAGTCAGCGACGATGAGAAGATCCTTTCTGGAGCAGACCCGCGTGTGCCGTTAACATCGGCGCAGCAGGCGGCGGCATCGCGCTCGATACGATATGTTTATGATGATGACGACCGCTTGACGGGAACATTCATTGGTCTTGGCGGGGCATCCATAAAAACGGAATTGACTCCAGCTGGCAATCCGTTTGGAATCAACAACCGTGATTCCAAGGCAGATGATGCGCAAGTTCCCGTACCAGTTGTTCCGACGGCGCTTTCCATATCTGGCCCCGATTCAATTTCGGCTGGTGATTCCGCTACCTATACATGCTCGGTCACGCGCAGCGATGCGACTTTTGGAACCGTCGCGCCTACATGGGAATTGACAAGCGGCGGCAGCTATGCTTCCATAAGTTCATCGGGCTTGTTGACGGCAAACAGCATTGATACGCAACAGGATGTGACGATAAAGGCATCGTACACGCAGAACTCCACGACAGTGACCGCGACAAAGGCGGTAGTAATTACCGTGTCGACTGTTGCTGTCACTATTACAGTAAGTTTCGATGGCAATACAGAGTCTGGATATCAAGCCTTCCTGTATTCATTGAACAACCCAGACTGCACATCTAGAAAATGTGTTCCTGGTGAAATGTATGGTTCGCTGCCTACTCCGACTATTTCTGGGCGTACATTCGCTGGCTGGTGGACTGCTGCAAGTGGAGGAACGCAAGTAACGGAAAATTCAATCGTACCTTCGACGAACATCACTCTCTATGCCCACTGGAGTGTAGACATCACCATTACATTTGATGGCAATGGCGGCACTCCGTCGGAATCGTCAAAAGTATATGCCGCAAATACGGCTTATGGCTCATTGCCTACAGCCACATGTTCTGGACAGGAATTTGCTGGTTGGTGGACTGACACGAATGGAGGATCTCAAATAACCGAAAGCTCAATTGTTCCGGCGGCTAACACCACTCTCTTTGCCCACTGGACGCCTATTACGCCCGCTGTGACAGTCCAGCCTCCTTCCTTGACAATTTCGGCTAGCCCGACGGAAGTTATCGCTACTTGGACTTCTTCTGCCAATGCCGTTCGCTACGAATTATATAGGGGAACGGATGCAGTTTTTTCACATGCTACAAAGATTGTGTCGGTTGATGGTCTGACATATACAGATTCGCCGGAACTGGCAGGAAATACTGCTTATTACTATTGGGTGAAAGCCATCGGCTCTTCGGCTGAAAGCAATGAGTCAAACGTTTCGCACGTCCATACATACCAGACGGCTGGGGCGTATGCGCTAACGCTTCCGGCTGGAGATCATGAAGTTGTCCTCGTCGGTGGTGGCGGTGGTGGAGCTCAATGTGCGCAGTCCAGTATGTTAGGGTTTTACATTGCCGGCGGTGGGTCTGGTGCCCATTATAAGGGGGTGCTAAGATTGCCAAGCGGAAGTTATACGGTTACAGTTGGAAATGCTGGCACTGCCTCCGTGGCAAATTATTCTTTTGCCGCGAATGCAAGCAGCGGCGGTGAAACGAAACTGACAAGATCCGGTTCGGTAACGTGTGTTTCTGTTGGTGGTGGCACGGGTGGAAGGGTCACAGGAACGTCAGCTACAGGGGGCAGTGGCGGTAGTGTGTCTATTGGAAGTGGCACGACTGTCGTATCGACCATTTCGAGTATGAGCGGTAACTCGGGAAATGGAGGATGGAACGTATCAATCGGATCTGCAAAAGGTGGAGCGTCCGTGTATGGTGGTTATGGTGGTGGCGGAACAAACATTGGGAGTGGTGGCCCAGGCTTTTTCCAGATTACAGTCAATCAATGACAATCTGAATGTAATTTGAAAGGAACAAGAACATGACAAAGTTCAAATTTTTTGCTGCTGCGGCAATTGTTTCGCTTTCAACCCTATCTTATGCTGAGATTCCCGGTGGTTGGCTTAACGACAAATGGGATCCCTCAAGCACGAATTCCATTCCTCGACTTGCCATGCCGACGGCTGTAAGCACGGCGGGATCGGCTATCAGTGGAACGACGACGCCACGCGCTGCCAAATCACTTAAGGCGAGCGGAACGCGGACTTTGCTCGGCGCATCAGGCTCTGTATCGTTCTCTCCTTCTGGGTTGTCGGGACGCCTGCCTATTGCGGACGACTCTCGCATTCAGGAGCTTGCACGTGGTCTTGACCATAATTGGGAACGCTGTTTTGATTTCGTTCGAAACCATATTTTCTATACGCCCTATCCTGGCATAATGAAAGGACCAGAACGGACACTTCTCGACCGCGAGGGCAACGCCGCCGACCAGTCTTTCCTTCTGTGTGCGCTTCTCCGTGCTTCCGGCTATAGTTCTGCAACGGTTCTTTACACACCTCTCAAAGTTACGTCATCGTTTGACAGCGGCTTTATCTTTCCTCTCTACAACTATGACGGGCAATCTACCTACAACGCCGTTTCATGGCTTGCGGCGAATTCCGACTATGTTCTTGCCCGAAAACTAGGTTCCAATGGTCTTGGATGGTGCTGGATAGGTGATGACCATCTTGGCATTGAGCATTATTGGGTGCGGGTTGAAATTGATGGCGAATCTGTTGATCTAGACCCCTCCATCAAGCCGCAGCCAACGCCATCGGCAAAGAACGCTAAAACCGCGTCGGGCTATGACCGTGACGCATTTCTCGCGGCGGCTGGCGGAACGGTGGATGCAAACAGCGCAAAGAACTTATCTGAAAGCGGTATCGCGGCCTATCTCAAAGCGCGCATAGCTGAGTTGAAAGCCGCGTGGAACACCCCTAGTGCTTCGCCATCGACAATGCTTGGGACTCCGACAATAACCCCTCGCACTTCCGGTGAACCGCGCTTCCATGGCGTGTGGTCGAGTCGTTCCGAGCCTATCGATTTGCTCGCCGCATCTTCTGCGGACATTCTGGACACCTTGCGTACTAAAGTGACGTTTGATAACTATGGCTATGATTTCATGACACTTCCGAACGAGCCAGATTGGACGACAGAATTTTCTTTCTACCTCGATGAGGTTGGTTCACGAACACTTTGGTTTGCAAAGGATGAAAACGACGATTTGGGCTTTTATGTTGACGCGGAAAAAGTTTCGCAGTCGGCACTATGGGATCATTTCGGTGCGGCGGCAGTTGGTGTCAACGTTGCCTGCACAAACCATCCGACTTATCACTCGTACATGATGTTCCCCGAGGATGGGCAAGTCCATGTTCTTAGCGTAAATCTTGGCGGCGACAATCTAGATGGCATACGCAAAGTTGCGACTAAGCGGATTTCAGAACTTCGTGATGCTGGTTTTTCTGACACAGATAACGTTTTACGTGCCGCGCTTCTGCAACTTCAAGGCCAGCAGTGGCTTTCACAAGTTGAGAAGCATTCTCGCGTGTGGAGTCGAGTTGTGGGTGGCGACAAGAGCCACTACTACAATATCGGCATCGCTGGTCAAACCAAAGGCCCGTTTGTTGACATGGCGAACTCCTACGGACGCGGATATGGTGGAAGCGGGCTCGTTGAAAGCCACATGATGTTCAGTAGTGCGCTTGAGCATTCCGTCATAGAACAGCTTAATGGTTCAGAGAAATCTGCCGTTTCGACTGTTAAGATATTGTCCCTCGCAAACGCAAGCGGCAATCCAATATATTTTGCCAACTCAAACAATGTTTCGACTGTCATGTCGTCGTTGTCTGGCTATTCCACATCGCAGAAGAACAAATTCACATCTGCTGCGCAAGGTGGCGAAATCTACCTTTTGCCAAAGAACGCGACGGTAACACTTAATCGTTGGACTGGTACTGGCTATATTGAGTATGGCGAGGCCGATGACGGCAGTAGCCACACTGGTATGATAATCTCCGGCGGAATGAACGGCGGCTACTGCTCAATTGAGTGGGATCCCGAAAGCCAGCAATACGTAATTAATTGCTATAGGAATACCGACTATCAACGTGGCGACGTTGACTCTTCAACTCAGGCAGACCCTGTGGTAATGCCAGCCGGTGCCTATATCGACAACGAAGTTGATCTTGCCGTTGCCAGAGCGGTTCCACTCGCTTGGTCGCGTAGTTACGACACGCGTTCAGCTACCGCAGACGGCGATCTTGGGCGTGGATGGTCGCATGGCTTTGAAGCATACATAGTCGAGACGACGGATGCTGACGCGGCACTTGGCGAGGCGTCTATCGACGCAGTTCTTCCGGCCGTGGTTGCCGCCGTCGCCGCAGAAGACATGATGTCAGAAACGGATGGACTTTCAGCGGGCGAGATTGCCCGTCGTTGGACGGCTGCCGCGCTCGTCGCGAATTGGTGGACGGAGCAGCTGCCGCAGACTTGCGTTGCCGTAAAGATTGGCGCAAAGACGCTTTCATTCCAGAAGATGCCAGATGGATCCTTCGCGCCAGCACCAGGCGTGACGGCAACCCTTACATGCGCCGCCAACGGCATTTATTCGCTACATGAACGACACGGCAACACATACGTATTCAATGCCGACAAGAAACTTGCGTTGATCACTGACCCGTCAGGCAACACGACAACTCTTGTTTACTCCAATGGAAAACTCGCCAGAATCGAAAACTCCTTTGGCGCGACAATGACGGTTGCGCGCGATTCTGCCGGTCGTATCGCATCTGTAACGGACAACTCCGGCAAGCGTGTTTCCTATGCCTACAATAGCAATGGCTGCATGACATCTGCCACGGACTCGGCTGGGGAAGTTTGGCCATATACTTACGATTCCACATCGTACAGAATGCTTTCAAAGAAGAACCCGAACGGAGACTTCTTGATTCGCAATACCTACAACGGATATGGTCAGGTGACAAATCAGATTTCCTCCAATGGTCGGCATTGGCGTTTTGGTTATGCTGCCAATGCAGAGGCATGGAACGAAGACCCCAAGGGTGGACGCCTCACGGAAGTCTTTGATTCAAATGGTCGCGTCGTTTCGCGCACACGCCGCGACGGTGCAACTTCTACTACAGCATACGACGGTCACGGACATGTCTCCGCCGTAACCGATGCAATGGGAAATCGTACGACATTCACATACGATGCGAATGACAATCTGCTCACTACCACGGAAGGAAGCGGACCCTTGGTGCGCGCGACCAGACTTGTGTATGATTCTGAAAATCGGTTGATTGCGGCCACGAATGCCCTTGGCTATGTCACGTCCTACACATACGATAATTGTCATCGTGTCATTCGCAAGACGGCGGCAGATGGTACATACTCTGTGAACGATTGGAATGCCAACGGTACTCTTGCGGCAACGCATTTCCATGATGCGGCTGGAACGGAATTGCGCCGCACCGCCGCGTCATACGGATCGTATGGCCTTCCCGTGTCTCGCACGGTTACTGGTGTCGGCCTTCCATCCGGCGGCATAACGACAACGACTTCATACAACACAGATGGTTCGGTTTCTGCTAAGGTCGATGCCTTGAACAACCGGACATCGTTTGCATACGATGCCGCCGGACGTCTTGTCTCTACAACTGACGCGGCAAACAACACAAGCACTATCACATACGACAGGGCTGGGCGTGTAGTCGCAGCCCGTGATGCTCTTGGTCATGAAACGCGGACGACCTACACGGCTTCAGGCAAGCCGCTTGTAACGACAAATGCAGATGGTTCTACTACACGTATAGAATATGATGATGTCGAAGACCCTGTCGCCGCTACAGATGAGCGTGGCGCTCGTTCGACAATCGTGCGAGACGCCGAGGGTCGCCCAGTAAGTGCGACGGATGCACTTGGTAATACGAGCCATACCGAATACGACATCCTTGGCCGCCCCGTGTGGAGACAAGATGCCTCTGGTGTTGAAAGCTCGACAGGGTACGATGTTCTTTCGAGACCAATCGTTGTTCAAAACGCTCTTGGGGCGCAATGGACGACAGGCTACGACAAGCTTGACCGTGCCGTTTCCTCTACAACGCCTCTTGGTAGAACCTCGCGCATTGCCTATGACAATGTCGGGCAACTCATATCCACGACGCGCCCATCAGGTGCTGTTGATGCGTTTGGGTATGACGCGATGGGCAATCAGAATGCTTACACCAACTCGGAAAACCATGTCTATCGAACAGGCTATGATTCTCTTGGGCGTGTTGTTGCAACTACCAATGCGCTCGGCGTCCGCGTCGCGTCAATGACATACGACAAGAATGGAAATCTGACGCAAGCGGTTGATGGTAACGGTGTTGCCCGTTCATTCACATACGATGCGCTTGACCGTCTCGTGTCCCGCTCTACGCCGGATGAAACGGCAACCTTCACCTACAATGCTGTTGGAAGTGTCCTTTCGTGCAACAATGCCACGGCATCAGAATCGTTTACGTATGACGCGATGGATCGTCTAGTCTCTGCGACGACCGTGGTCAATGGGTTGTCCGTCAAGAACGAATGGTTGCGAGATGCGGGAGGCTTGGTGACAAATATCGTTTATGGCTCTGGCAAGAAGCTCTCAAAGGAATATGACATCGAGGGGCGGCTTGTTCGTGTCTCCGATTGGCTAGGCCATTCTTGGACGTTTGCGTGGGATGGTGCAGGACGGCTTGTCAGCCTTTCCTCGCCTGATGGTCGTGTACGAACTCAGACATATGACGCCGCAGGACGGCTCGCGTCGCTGCAAGTCGATGATGTAATCGGCCATTCTCTTGAGTATGACCTTGCAGGTCGCAAGACAACTGACAACATAACTGCGGGCGCTATGCCTATCCCATCTGAGAGGCGCGTCGCCTTGAATGTGTTTGACTCAGCCGACCGCATTGTTTCTTCAACGGTTAAGTTAGGTAACGGATCGACACGCACGGAGTCGTTCACATATGACAAGAATGACGCGATGATCAATGCGACTGCTAATGGTGAATCAGTTTCGTTCCGTTACGATGCTAATGGTGCGCTTGCGGGTTTCTCGCCGAATGGGGCGGAAATATCGTTCGCATATGACGCTCTCGGAAATCGTGTCATCGCAAATGGTCATGTTTGGATTCCCGACCAGAATGATGCCCTCAAGCGTCCTCTGCTTGAATACGACGCCTCTGGCAATTTCGTTCGTGCCTATATATGGACAGGGGGAATGCTGCTTGGCTACATAGATGCCAACAATGTGCTTACGGTCGCTCATGTGGACGAGATGGGTGGTGTTGCCGTGTTGTCGCAAACAGATGGGACTGTCACGCATACGGCATTTTATGGTCCTCATGGTGAAGATTGGGGCCGGACAGGGACTAATCCAACTCCTTTCGCATGGCTCGGTGGCTATGGAGTGCAGAAAGTTTCATCCACAACCTTCATCGGAAACATCTACATTACTCGCCATCGCCTTTATGCCCCAGCCCAGCAACGCTTCCTTTCTTCTGATCCAATGGGATTAGCGGGTGGATTGAATCTATATGTGTATGCGAGCGGGAATCCTGTAGCTTATGTTGATCCGCTAGGATTGTGCGCAGAAGGTAATTCTTGGTGGGAGAAAACCAAGGCTTGGGGCAGAGGAGTAAGAGATTATATGGGCCAGTCTTGGGATGCGGTACGAGGTTACGGAGATGCTTGGGCCGATAACACTTTGAAGGCATGGTATAAAGTGACAGGTCAGAATGATATGTATGAAACTCTAACGGAAACGATGGAAGCTGAAGCGAAAGCTCGTCAAGAAAGATGGGATAATGGAACTGCATCAAGCCGTGATGTGGGCTATACAATGGGTAACCATCTGCAAAATGGTTTCTTCATGATGTATGGTGGCAGTAAAGCAGTAGAAGGTGTTGCATGGCTTAATAAGGCAAACAACGCTAGGAAGGCGGGTGGTGCATTAGCAAAAGAAAACCAGATAATGCAAACCATTAGTAAGGCAAAAGGGAATGCGACCAATCCTATAAGTGGAACCACAAAAGTTCCTAAAACACCTGGACCAGGCAAGGGCTACCCTTATCAGCAGCCTTCGCCAACGCCGACACCTTCGCCAACGCCGACACCTTCGCCAACGACAACCCCATCACCGACGACCTTCCCTAAAACACCAGACCTACCTGTAAAAATCGCTCCCGGAACAGATCCATTTCTTCCTCTGGAGCCTATCCCTCTAATTCCATTATAAAATTGGCTTTGACTTCTAATGTGCGTCGGCATGTCAAATACAAAGGATAGATCGTATTTTATGGCGGCATTCCGTATTGCGGATTGCCGCCTAAATAACTCGCCACTTTTGATATAATTTACGACAAACAGAAATGAAGTGAATTCGACAAAAAGTGCGACTGTTTTGCTGTTGCATCGTGGCAAAGCACTTGTTTTGCACCTATGCCGGATTTGAGAAGTAAGGTCATATTCTAACACGATAAGATAATCACCCCACCGCGAACCGCCGCACTTTTGGGCGGCAGCTTGATTGTTCGCGGCAAACCTGCCGCGTTTTTGAGTCGCTTCTCTTCGCTCGGCCTCGCGTGACCCCTTGCGGCTGCTTCGCAGTTCGCGCGCACCCGCTTGCGCCCTTGCTTCGCAAGGCTCCTCGCCTTGCTCGTCGGGGAACCTGACGGCTTTGCCGCAGGTGCATCTCGCGCTCAGGCAACCCGACGCCTTCGGCGCGGGCGCATCACCCTATGGGTCGCTCGGCCCTCACGTTGTTCGGCGGTTACGTCGCCACGCTCGTCTTCGAGGTGGTCAAGGGAATGTCGCATTAGCGGCGGAACAGGAGTCGAAACATGGTGGACATCATCAACCTTGTTAACGGCGTGGTCGAGCGGATCGATGAACTCAGCGCCGCCCACGGCGTCATTGTGAATATGTGTGTCAATGGTTCCTTGGCTGGGATTGTGCTCTGCAAGTCGCATGTCTCCGCCCAGTTGAAGTTCGCACCAAACCAGTCTCTGCTGCGCACCATTTACACCTTTGCTGCGCAGCAAAGCATGCTCCGGTGCGCACCAAAGCAACAAATGGTGCGCACCAAAGTTGTCTGGCCAGTTATCGCTGATGTTTTGGTGCCTGAACGGAGAATGCGGTTATATTCGACAACCATCCAGAGCGGGATTGGCTACTGGATGCGGCAAGGCCTGTCCCCGCACATCGCATGTCATTATTGCGCCAGAGGAATTCCTGGAGCTGATTCAGGGCAGCGAATAGCGAAAATTTGGTATAATACATCTATCTCGTAAAGTGGCGCAAGCCGCTGAAGCGGGTGTTGTGATGCAATACGACGATCCGACACTTAAGGAGTTTGACAACTACTATCAGGCCAGAAGCGCGAGCCAGAGGGAACGCGCCGAAAACTGGGCTGTCGCCATCGGTTTGCAGAAGGTTGATGGGCTTGTTCCGTCCAAACACTTGATTGCCGTTGCGAAACGCCATATTGAGGGTGAAATCTCTGGCTCAGAAGCGACAAGCATCATCGACAGCTACTATGAAACAAAGGACGGACACGACATCCCAGAGGATGTAAAGGAGGCCGACCGCGTTTCTGCGAGGATAAACGAAGTCATCGAGGAAGAGGGCTTCAACTTCTCGCCGACATACCTTGTTGCGCTGCACTACCTTATCTTCGAGGGCGTGTTACCACATGCCGGATCGATACGTGAAGTAAACCTACGTAAGCGCGAATGGGTCTTGCGCGGCGATAGCGTTACTTACGGCCACGCGCCAGTCATCGAAAGGACACTTGACTACGATTTCGACCGCGAGCGAGAGTACTCTTATTCGGGCAAAAGCAAGCGCGAGATAGTCTCGCATTTCGCAAGATTCATAGCCGGGATATGGCAGATACACCCGTTCCGCGAGGGCAACACCCGCACGATTGCGGTCTTTGCGATAAAGTATCTGAAGTCTATGCGCATCAAGGCGACGAACGATCTGTTTGCGGAAAATTCGTGGTTCTTCCGCAATGCACTCGTCAGGGCGAACTACGAAAATCCCCTTGCCGGAATATCTCGCGACATGGAGCCTCTTGAACGTTTCTTCCGCAACCTTATGCTTGGCGAGAAGAACGAGTTGAAAAACCGGTATCTTCTTATTGGGCTTAAGGAAGCCGAGAAGGGACAGCTTGCCGCAGGTAAAGACGGTTGTCAGAAAAAGGTTGTCAGAAAAGGGTTGTCAGAAAAAGGCTGTCAGAAAACCGCTGACAAACTCATCGAGTTGCTGAAGGCGCACCCGTCGCTTACGCAAGCAGGCATGTCAAATACTCTAGGCATTTCGCGGCAAGCCATACAGAAGCATCTTTCGAACCTGAAGAAAGCTGGTCGCCTTCGCCGCGTTGGCCCCGACAAAGGCGGACATTGGGAGGTCATAGGATGAAACCGGACTCTAAAGTTCTTCCGCCGAAAAATGAGAAATGCGATTTCATCGTGATGCGCAACATCGGCGACTTTAGTGCACCGCCCGTCAAGGCTATTACGCCAGAGGAATTCCTTGAGTTGATTCAGCGCAGCGAATAAACCAAAAGGTTTACATGATTTGGAGATAGCGCATGTCATTTCTCCCTTGAAAGGCATTATGCATGTGTGGAGTTTACCCATTTTTTGAAATGAGAAGTTAAGCTCGTCCCGTGTTTTCTAGGGTGAAGTTGATTTCAGGAAGAGTATTTTGCGTATTGGGAGTCGACGATGCTATCCGTCGTCGATCTCGAGCAGTTCAGCGAAGCCCGACAGGTACTGGGATATGTCTACCTTTTCGGTGCTTGGAGCGATGCGGGCGATGCGCCTCGCGAGCCTTCCGGATGCGGAGAATGCGCGCTTGAGCCCTGACGTGATTGCGTACGCGCCGAACTGCGGCACCTCGTTCAGTCGCTTGTTCAGGTATGCCAGATGCTCCGCTAGGACCTGCCGCTTCAGGTGCCGTCCGATCCACACCGTGGCGAAGTAGGCGCACGCGAGGACGAGCGAGGCCATGTTGCGGATGGCATTGTAGCTGTGCACCCATATGTTCTCGAAGCCGTATTCCTGCTTGATGAACCTTATGGTCTCCTCGATTCGCCAGCGGCTGAGGTCGCACTCGACGATGCGCCACTGCGACTTGAAGGACATGCCGACCGGCAGTGACGTCAGGAGCATCATCGGCTGCTGGCCGAAGCCCTTGACGACCACCAGGTGCAGCTGCCTTTCCGGAAACATGGGGAGCTTGACAGGCATTGTGCCGAAGGATATCTGCACGTTGCACTCCTTGCCGTGCGAATCGAACGCGACATGATGATGATGCCGCATCGTGCAGCTCTCCGCGAGGAAGCTGATCTCGTGCTGACCTTTTCACGAGAGCACGCTGCGCGACTTGACGCGCACGATGAAGCCCCTGCCTTTTTCGATGAAATCTCCGTAAAAGGCGGGTCTGTCGCCGCCTCTGTCGTAGACGACAATGCCCTTGCCGCCGGTCGCCTAGAATATGTCGTTGATGATCTTCAGGACTTCGTCGTTCGCGCCCTTGAAACCAGACGCACGCGACGACCAGAGCTTTAGGACCAGGGGGATCGTCTTCCTGGACCAGCTCGTGCAGGCTGCGGCGATGCACCCGTGGTATCCGTTGACGATGACATCGCGGCCTTCCTTCGAGGATCGGCTTGCGTCCCTGACGCGCGTGACGTATTCCATCTTGCATGCGTACTCCTTGCGTATCTCCGTCGGGTCGACGAGGATGAGGGTGTCCTTCCTGACATGGCGGGCTCCCTCCGACAGGATCGCATTTGAAATCTCCTGCCCGAGCGTCTCGTCCTCGATGTTGCGCGACAGCCTCTTCTCCGTCTGAATTGGTGCGACGTCATCTTCTATGGCACGTACTATGGACGAAAGCTTCGTGTCGCCCGATGCCTGTATCCCGTAGGTCGTCTCCCTGACGAACCTGGCCTTCGGCTTCGAGAAATGGGTAAAAACTTTACCCAGAAAGTTGTTGTGCTGCTCTTTCGCTTTCGCGGCGATTATGGTATCATTCACGGCGTAGCCCCTTTTTGGCTGGTTGATTTTAGCAGTCGGTATTATACCGAAGATCGGCGGGAAGGGGCTACGTTTTTTGTGCCTGAAACCGCGAATGGCAGGTCTCCTTGTCGAGACGAGTCGAAAAATGGGTAAACTCCAGCTTGCTATTGTGTGCGATGTTTTGTTATAATGTTCATGTCTTGCGGAAGTGGGACTGTGGCGCAAAGGGGAGAAATTCGATGCGCCGAAAACAATTTGCAATGCTGCAAGCGATCGTCGCTGGAAACGTGAGAAATTTCATAGGGCGATACTATGCAGAGGAAGCGCAAACGCGCTTACCTCTCTTCGTATCCCATATAAGGTAAATCTCACGACCTCCAGCGAGATACGAAGAGAGGTTTTCTTTTCGTTCCGTTTGCAAGCAGTTGGCGAAACATCTGACCAAGAAAGGAACGAAAAGAAAATGGAAAAAATACGTTGGATAGTAACAGGGGCGGCCATGACAGGGGCACTCTTCTTCTGCGGTTGCTCCGCAGATGTCGAGGTGGACAACTCCAAATCGGCAGAGAAGCGGAAAACCGTCGAAGAGACAAAGAACGACGAGAAACCGAAGGAGCCGACGGCAGAAGAACTGCTTGAGGCCAAGCGGGACAAGGAGGAGGCGAGCTATTCAAAGACGAATGCTGCGCCACTTTATGTAACAAAGCCAATGGCGTGGTTCAAGGAGACGAACGACCAGATGGTCTTCACTCGTCAGAAGTTGTTGGAGGCTCAGGCCCGTATAAGCATGATCTATGGCAAGTATGACCGCCAGATAAAGGCGGGTGGCGACAAGTCTAAAGGATACCTTGAGTTGCTTGACAAGGCGGAGAAAGCGCGAGCCGAGGGCAAGAAAAATGGCTGGCCTGTTGCATTCGATCAGTGGGTGATCGATGACGAGGAAGCGTTGGATGCAAAGATTGCGGAAATCAATACGGCAATGGGCAAGAATCGTGTGCTTAATGTCGAAGACACGGCCATGTACAATGCAGCCAAGAAGGGGTTAAAGACTTCCCGCGAGACGCTTGTGCGCTTTGATGATGCATACCAGGCTTTCACGCGCACCTGGGACAAGGTAAAGCTTGGGCAGCTTGGCGGCATTCCTGTTGAGCTTGAGAAAGATGTAAATGAAGCGCTCGACATCACTCAGATATTCATTAATGAATGGAACAGGGTGAAGTGACGCCATGAGTATTTTTTCAAATAGCAGACGGGGTGGGTCGTGCCTCGTGGTTTTGATAATTCTCGCGCTTGTCGGCGTATTGGCTGTCGTCATTGCACGGCTGGCCGCCGTCGAAAAGGAGCGCGAGGACGAACGGCGGGCGGCGGAGTCCAAGCCTATTGAAAAGACGCCGGAGCAATTGAAGCGCGATCGCATCAATGAGATGCTTTCCGACAAGGCGCCAGATCTCGGACCAGATCCTTCAAAGGCCCTTGTGGACGGCAACATCAAAACGATGAAGTCCGTGCGCGAGCAGACCATCAGACAGCAGGCCACGATTAAATCACGGCTGAAGAACGCCGAAGAATCGTTTGAACGTCTACGCGGAGAGCGAAAGCAGTTGGAGCGAAAGCTCGAAAAGCTCAAGGACGAGTTTGATCGGTTCCCCGATGACGAAAAAGTCGGCGATGACCTTGCGCAATGCGACGAAGACCTTGAAGGCAAGAAGCGAGAAATCCTTCAAGCCCAGGCGGATGTAAAACTTCTCAAGGACTACGACTATCGGATGGAGCGCGAGGTGGCAACGCTGTCGACGGCCATCCGTCGTTGCGAAGCGGACGGGCGCACCATCGCTACTGCCTCTGAGTATGAATCGCTGAAGAAGGACCTATCCGCCGCTCATGGCGCATCTGTCGAAATCGGCGAGTTGCGTCGCAACATGGACAGCAAGACGATGGACGTATCGACAGGTGTCGCAGGCGAGAAAGCGAGAAAGCGTGAACGACTCGAGAAATACCGCCGCAAACAAACACAGGAGTAGATAGAAATGAAAAAGACCATTATCGTTGCTAGTCTCATGTGCCTTGCCGCTATAGCCGGATGTGGCGATTCTGGTTCTCGTGGCTATCAACAGCCTACGCAAAACCAGCCAGCACAGAAGCCGAAACGTCCACCCACACCTGAAGAGGCTCTTGGGATTGAGACGCCTGGGAAACTGGCGGCGTCGGTCGAGGCGTGGGCTAGCTCAAACGAACTAGGCGACTACTTCAAGCAATCCCGTGAACGATTGTCGCGTCTTCATGCGCAACTGATAGAGGACTACAATGTGCGCAAGGAATCAGAATTGGAGGCAACTGATTTCACGCGAGAAACATTGCGGAAGTACCGCGAGGCGTTTGACGCGGATTCAACGTTGCGCAGATTCATGGTGGAGTGTTATTCTCGCAAGGAGGTGCGCCCGCTTCCGCAGACGATTTCAAGGTGGTTTACCACGGCGAGCGAAGATCGGGGCGAAATGCGCGAACATATCAGGAACGCTCCTGCCGAGATTGAATGTCTTAACGCGGAACTTGTTGCGTTAAGATCTGAAATTGAGGCTGCGGGAACGGCCACATGGTCACAGGAGAGGGAACTACGAATCTGGCGTGATTCGCAGATTCGTGTAGGGGACATTTCGGCTCGAGCGAACAAGGCGAGCGCAAGTGCATCGGCACTTGCCGCGAACATGGCGAAGGCTGTACGGACAAGTGGTGGGGCAGAGGATGTCGATTCGTTGAACGACAAGGCTGAGCAGTTGAAAACGGATTTCGCGTCATTTGCCGCAAGAGCCGCGCAGCAGCTTGAAATCATTAACGGCCAGATTCTCATTACTGAGTTCGCCGCGAACTGCAAGGATATGGCGGAGGGATGGATTGCCGTTCCGTCGGCTCTTGCCAAGAAAAAGGCGAGGCAAGCGGAAATCAAAGATCTTATCAGTCGTATCACATCATCACGAACACGCGGTTATTCAGACTTGAACATGCTTGCGCAGCAGACAGCCGCTATCAAGTCGCGTTCAAGGAACGAGGGTGATCAAGAGGCGACGCTTGGCAAGCGGGTACAGAAACTCGCAGGAAACTACGAGCGTGTGTTTGGTTCTTCGGCAATCTACAGGCTCAAGCGGGCCTTGCCGGTATCGTCGGCACAGGCGCGTATCGACACGGAGTTACAGTCTTTCAAGAGGGCGATAAATCTTCCGCAAGGTACAGACCCTGCGGGCGCGTTCGCCGGAATCGAATCCAAGGCGTACCAGCTTGCCGACCGCATGGAGGAGGAGTCCATGCTGAAGCGGCTCGACGATACGCTGCTCACTGTTCAACGACTTGCCGCTAGACGGCGGTGATGAGAAACAAACTTGGCTGGGCGGCGGGTGCCGTCCCGCCGAAACCAAACCATAAAGGAAAACAAACAATGAATCCAACAAAACTGATGGCCGTGGCGTTGTGCGCTGCCGCCTGTGTCACGACAACAGTGTTTGCCGAAGACGATGATTTGGTCGTCTCGGCTACTCCCGCCGCTACGATCGCGGAGCCGGTAAATCCTCAGCCTGGCATGGTGTTCAAGGGTTATAATCTGCAAAATCAATTCAACGATAAATTTCAGGGGTTGCAGTCTATTTTGGCATCCCAGCCGGCTGTTAAAACTACGGTGGTAAAAACAGAAGCATTTTCATTCAATCAATTCCTTAAGGATACTAAAATAAATCAGGGTGTTTGGGAAGGTTTTCTTAAGTGCAAGAAATCTGCCACCTGCACATTCGTTCTCAAACAAAACAGTCAATATGGGGCAGGATTTCATCTGTATGTGAATGGCAAGAAGGTTGTGGCGGCATGGGAGCAGGCATCTGGTGAGGCGGCTGTCCGGGCTGGCTTCAATCACATTAAGATCATCTCGCAGACGAAGCAACCTGTCCAGTTGTTCATGAAGGTATCTGGCAGCGTCAAAGAGCCCAATGTCCTTTCGCCGGGTATGATGTACTATGATGACAAGCCCAGTGAAGACGATGATATTCTGTAACCAAGAAAGGAAAGCAAAAAAATGAATCCAAGAAAACTGATGGCCGTGGCGTTGTGCGCTGCCGCCTGTGTCACGACGACCGCGTTTGCCGACGACGATTTCGGAATCGAATCGGCATCGCCTGTCAGAATCGCCGATCCTGTTAATCCGCAACCGGGGATGGTGATGAATATCTATCCTTGTGATACCTGGTCAATGGGTTGGGAGAATTTGCAAAAGATTTTTTCTGGACTCGCAACAGCACCAGCTGAAAAAACAGGAGTTTCGAAGTCAGAAAACTTCTCCATCCCCAATCAGACCCAAACCAAATTAGGTAGATGGGAGGGCTATTTGAAGTGTAAACGTGCTACGACATACACCTTTGTTGTTAATGGTCAAGGGAAAAATGAATCATGGGATGGTTTTAGTCTTATGGTTAATGGAAAGACGATGATTAAATTAGCTTATGCGAAAGAGCCAGTAGACGTTGATTTGAAACTAGGGTGGAACAAGATTGAGTTCGTCGCAATTTTTGGAAGCAAGAAACCCGTTGAAATAGAGTATAAGCCCAAAGGTTCGCTATCAGAACCGCGCTCTCTTGGGCCCAAGGACTTTTTCTACGACCAGAAGCCCGATGATGTTTGGTAGTCAGCAATAAAAATGGAGAGCGTTCTCCATTACATCACGACGGCAGTTGCGCCCACGAGAGCGTAACTGCCCATTATAACCCAAGAAAGGAAAATAAAAATGAATCCAAGAAAACTGATGGCCGTAGCGTTGTGCGCTACCGCCTGTGTCACGATATCCGCGTTTGCCGAAGAAGATTTCGGCATCGAATCGGCATCGCCGGTGGTGATTGCTGATCCTGTGGATCCACAGCCTGGCGCGGTATGCACGGCATATAACTATGGAAATACCCATGGAGAGCAAAATTGGAATCAGACGATTTCCAAATTGGCTTCAGCGCCATCGATAAAATCGTATGTAGATAAGGGTAGTGACTATAATCGCGATGTGTTGCCTCGTGACATGAAGACGAATCTCATGAAGTGGGAAGGGTTCATCAAGTGTAAGCGCGCAGGTGTATATTCTTTCTCATTTATTGGTCCGCGAGGCGGAGCGTGGTATACTTTCCAGATAAATGGTGTGGACAAATTCACAAAAGGCGAAGGTCAAAAGACTGTGGCGGCAAATCTAAAAGTTGGATGGAATAAGATTGTCATGATCATGGAGTGTACAGAAATTTATCATAAGATGCAGCTCCACTACAAGCCAAATGAATCAATGTCTGAGCCAAGACCCCTTACCCCGGCAATGTTGTTCCATGACCAGAAGCCGGAAGAGGATTGGTAATCAAGCGGGATGGAGAGCGTTCTCCATTACATCACGACGGCAGTTGCGCGTACGGGCGCACAACTGCTCGTCGTGTTTGGTGTCGTGTTTGCATTGGCGTTTGTCCTTTGGTTCGTCAGTCAGGGGATTCGAGGCATGGTATCGTCTCGGATCGGGATGGTGTATTATTATCTTGTTGCGCCTGGTGTGGTGTGTCACGAGACGGGGCATGCGCTTGGATGCCTTTTAACCGGTACTAAGATTGCCGAGTTCGTGCCATTCAAGCCCTCATCAGATGGGACGCTTGGCTATGTTTCACATGAGCTGCCGGACGGCGGCAGTTTCGTCGGCAACATTGCACAGTTTGTGATTTCCACAGGGCCGGTATGGTTTGGTTCTGCCATGATATTGGGGCTTTCGTATCTTGTTGGCGGAGCGGGGCTTTTGCCAGACGTGCAGTCGTATTTTCCAGAGGGTACGCCGCCCGCTACTTTGGAATATGTCTCAAATGTATTTCTTGCCGCCTTTCAGATGTTGCGCAATGCAGTATGCGTCTGGAACTGGCGCTCTCCGTGGATTGCGCTTTATCTCTATGCTGTCTTTTGCATCGCATCTGAAATCACATTGAGTGGCCCAGATATAAAAGGTATGTGGAAAGGATGTACGGCGATAGTGGTTGTGCTGTTTGGCGTCAATCTGTTGCCGTATGTTGGCGGGTGGATCAATGCGGGGATTGTGTGGTGCAAACCATATCTGTTTCTCGTACAGGTCGTGCTGGCGTTTGTTCTTTTGATGGACGCAGCATTTTTCGGCGTAGCATTTTTGCTAACGCGGTTGCTTAAACGGAACTAGTGACAATGACAAGCGACAGATATGGAAGTGCCCGTTGGGCGGAAGCAAAGGATCTGAAGGCGGAGGGCATTTTGACGATCCCTGCCACGAACGTGGCGTCTGGGGAAGGTGGCGCGGAGATGAATCGTGCATTTCTTTTAGGATGTGAAGCCGACCCCGCAGAACTGACCAAGGGGATGCGCGATGGCTACAACGAAATGCTTGGTGCAATCTCCGATGGAGCATCAAGCGTTGTACGTAAAGTCGCAGGCGAGCATCATGGACGCGCATTTCTTGGTTGGGCTGGTGATGGGCATGTGTTGACTGTCGCGCCAACTCGTTCAGGGAAAGGCGTGGGACTCGTCATGCCGAATCTTCTGCATTATCCAGGCTCGGTCATCGTTGTGGATCCAAAGGGTGAAAACTATGCCGTGACGCATCGCTACCGCGCAGAAAGGCTGAAACAGCGAATCGTCTGTATTGACCCTTTTCACGTTGTTTCGGATAAAGGTGTGGCAACGGATAGCATCAATCCGCTTGATGGTCTTGTGGATTATTCGAGGCCACCTTCTACGTACTTGAAACAAAATCCTGAATTGCTGGATGAGGTCGGCATGATCGCCGATTCTCTCGTTGTTCGTCCGGCGGATGAGAAAGACCCGCACTGGAACGACAAGTGTAGGACTTTGCTAAAAGGGCTAATTCTTGCTGTTGTTTACGGACTTGGGCCAAAGGGTCAACGGCATCTTTCGTGTGTACGTGCGATGCTCACGGCTGGCTTGGAGAGACTTGTCGGTTTCCTCCCGATAATGGAGTGTTTCAAAGAAGATGTTGACGGAGTACTTGGACGAGCCGCACGGGAGATAAAGTCGATGGGACGCGAAGAGTTCAAGAATGTCATATCTTTTGCGCTCAAGCATACGGAGTTCATGGACTCGCCGCTCGTTGGTGAATGTTTAGGCATGGAGGACATATACAGTTCAGGCACATACAATCTTCGAGACTTGAAGACGAATGGCAGTGTGACGATTTATTTGATTCTACCGCCACATTACCTTGCGCAATATGGACGTTTGTTCCGCTTGTGGATTACGATGGCTATGGCGTCCATGACTCGTACGATTGGTAAACCCAAGGATGGATGCCCAGTTTTATTCATGCTAGATGAGATGGCGCAGTTGGGTACAATGGACATGATGCGCAAAGCTATTAGTTTGCTGGCTGGTTACGGCATGTCAGTATGGATGATTTGGCAAGATTTGTCCCAATTGAAATCGCTTTACAAGGACGATTGGCCGAGTTTCATTGCAAACGCAAAGATACAGCAATTTTTTGGCATCAATGACCACGAAACTGCAAAGTACATATCAGAAATGCTAGGGGAGGAGACAATCAAGATTGAAACTAAAAGCGAGAGTTCTTCGATTTCAAGGGAGCGGTTTGCGCTGATAAAGGCGACAAAGACGAAGAACAAGTCGAAGTCTAACGCTGAGAAGGAACGTTCTCTGTTGAATCCTGACGAGGTGCGGCGTTTGAATCGTGAAGCTATCCTTATGTTCGTGCAAGGCGTTCCGCCAATCGTGGCAGAACGAATCACTTATTACACTGATCCGGTTTTTGCCGGGCGGTATGATCAAAATCCGTATGTCAGCTGACAGCAAATACGAAGGAGGGTAGTAATGAGAATGACAAACGAAGAGTATAATGAAAAACGGGCACAAATATCCGAGAATATTCAAAATGCCGAGAATGATATTTGGAAAGAGGAACGCGAATGTGACGAAGCGGCAAAATTTGGAGATGTTCCGCTTTACAATATCCATGCGTCAAGAATGAATGAAGCCGAGACTCGTCTTGAAACAGGTTTGTCTGATTCCAGGCAACTTGAAGATGATTATTGGGGGCAAAATGACAAGCATGCCAAAAATGCCGACGCGGGATCCGAGGTACAGTCGCAAGATGCCAAGGAAGTATTAGAGACGGATGTAGAGATGTCAAAGGATTCTCAAAATGTGGTTCAAAGTGAAAATGCAGATTATTGGGATAATTCCAACAGCTCATCTTCACTTGAACAGATCGATGAAAACGAAAACTCGTTATTAAATGAAGCGAGCTGTTGATTTGTGGCGAAAATATACATTCTGTACAGTGAATAGATAGTAATTTTTCGGAGACTGTCTCCGCATGAGTGAAGGGCATGGTTTATGGCCGTTTACAAACTCTTATAAAAATGCACCTTCCTGGAGTTGACTTCAAGAAGTTGGGCGGGGGACTGACCCCATTGGAGGGGCTACACGCTCCTTACCGAGCTTGCCGCAGTGTCGAGAAATATGGTACAATGCGCGCCACTTATGGGTTGCAAGGTGCAGTCACGGGAATTTGATTGGCAGATGCACTACTTCAGGGCGTTCGCCATCTTGATGATAATGGCCACGCACTACTGCGGCGTATTCGGCTTTGCAGCCCTTGACAAATACTTCTTCCGCAGCTCCACCATCTACTTCCTGTTCATCTCCGGCTTCCTCTGCCAATACCTCTTCGCCGTCCACCCCCAATCTCCCATCGACTACTGCAAAAAGAAGCTGCTGAACGTAATCTGCCCGTTTCTCGTATTCTCTGTCGCCATCGGACTCTTTCGTGGCGACTCCCCGCTTGCCATCGGTTTCTGGCGTGATGTCGCCTTTGGGCGCATACAGCTTCAATACTGGTATATTCCATTCGTGTCGATCCTCTTCCTCGCTTCGCCCTTGCTCTGCAGGCTAACTAACAGACTGCTGCTTTCGGTATTTGGGATATCGCTTGTCGTTTTCTGCGCCTTCCCGGTGCGTCCGTCGGTAGGCTTCGCGCTTTCGTGGTCGCACACGTTCCATCTCTACGCCTACTTCGCAGTCTTCTACCTGTTAGGATTCGTCTATTGCCGATATAAGGCGCAGATGTTCGCGGCGCTGAAGAAACACGTCGCCGTGCTAGCCGTTATCGCGGTGGCGGCGTCTGTGGCGATGCCTTTTGCAAAGTCGCATATGGACGCCGTGCATGCAATTCAGAAGGTGTCTATAGGCTCATTGGTTCTGGTAGTCTTGGATATGATTAAGGGCCACAAAATCTGGATTCTTGACCTGCTGGCGAAATACAGCTTCACGCTGTATTTCATCCATCTCGGACTCTTCCTGCAAACCGTCAAGTATCATGACATTGTGGTCTCGTGCATTCCGGTTTCGGTGATCTCGGAGCTTATCGTATTCTGCCTATATGCGCTTGGAATGCTGCTCTTCGCAGCCATCCTGAAAAAGGCGCTCGGCAAGTACTCCCGCCCCATGATCGCCGCATAGACACTACATATTATTTTTGATACAATGCATGAGAATGTTTGATGTGAGCTGGACCGTTTGGATTTTGGCGAGTGCTGTGTTTCTGGCGTTTTACGACCTTGCAAAAAAGGCGAGCGTCAGGGACAATGCCGTTCTGCCGACGTTGCTTGTCTCGACATGCTTCGGTTGCATGGCGTATGTCGCGGGCCTTGCGCTAAGCGGACAAATGGGCTCGCTTGGCGAATATACGCCTGAAGTCGTGGCGTTTTCGGCGATAAAGTGTATAATTGTCGGGACATCATGGGTTTTCACGTTCTGTGCGCTCCGCACGCTTCCGATTTCGATAGCGACTCCCATACGCGCCTCCGCGCCTGCGCTTGTCTTTCTCGTTGCGCTGTTCCTATATGGTGAGATTCCATCGCCGCTTCAGGCTCTCGGAATGGCGACAGTTTTCGCCGGATACTTCATCTTTTCGTGGGCCGGACGGCATGAGGGCATCGACTTCTTCCGCAACAGGGCGGTATGGTGTGCTGTCGCAGGCGCGTTCTTTTCTGCAATCTCCGCGATATGGGATAAGTATGTCTTTCAGGTGAGGGGGCTGGATGTAGAGGCGGTTCAGCTGGCGTTCCAGATCGGGCTAGTTGTTTTCTATGCCGTTGCACTCGCTGCGGGACGCATCTTTAGGGCGCGTGGCGCGGCGTTCGAATGGCGCTGGACTATTCCGTGTGTTGGGATTCTACTTGCCGCGGCGGATTGGCTGTACTTTCATGGCCTGGCTTGCCCCGACGCACCTGTTTCGGCCGCTTCGCTTATGCGGCGTTTCTCGGTCGTGATTACCTTCGTCCTTGGCGCACGCTTCTTCCGCGAGACGAACCTTTTGCGCAAGGGGCTCGCCCTCGCCGCAATAGTATCCGGAGTCGTGCTTCTCTGCCTGGCCTGAGCGGGATCTAGCTTTTTTGACGACATACCCTCGCAATACTGATGCGGCTTAGGCGGGGGAGCCTAATTTTTGGTATAATACACAAATCAATTGGCCTAGGCCTGGAAGGGATTATACCGTCAATGGAAACAAATGAATATCGCGAGCAACGGCTTCAGAGCATGAGGACTCTGAAGGAGATGGGTTATGACCCGTACGGCTGCAAGTATGACCACGACGACCTGGTGAAGGTTCGCGCGGAGTTCGAGGAGGGGAAGTCCGCCCGTGTCGCGGGCCGTCTCATGACAATACGGCGCATGGGCAAGATGAACTTTTGCACCATGAACGACGGCACCGACCGCTTCCAGCTGATCTTCAAGCGCGATGAACTTTCCGAAACCGCCTTTGCGGCGTTCAAGCAGCTCAATCTTGGCGACATAATCGGCGCTGAGGGTTCGCTTTTCACGACGCAGAAGGGCGAGAAGAGTCTTGTGGTCAAGGAATGGACGATGCTTGCGAAGGCGCTCGGGCAGCCGCCGGAGAAGTTCCATGGCCTTGCCGACCAGGAGGAGCGCTACCGCCGCCGCTATGTGGACCTCATGACGAACGACGAGAGCCGTGAGCGTTTCTTCACGCGCTCCAAGCTTCTCATGGAGATAAGAAAGTACCTTTGGGGCAAGGGTTTCGTCGAGGTTGAGACGCCGATTCTGCAGGACCAGGCCGGCGGCGCCGCGGCAAAGCCGTTCTATTCGCACTTCAATGCGCTCGACAAGGATTGCGTAATGCGCATAGCGCCCGAGCTGTACCTCAAGCGGCTTCTCGTCGGAGGCATGAACAAGGTGTTCGAGCTCGGCAAGGACTTCCGGAACGAGGGTATCGACAGGACTCACAACCCTGAGTTCACCGTTTGCGAAATCTACGAGGCGTACGGCGACAGGACGTCCATGGAGGCAATCATGGAGGGCCTTCTGCCGCACCTTTGCGACACCGTGATCGGAAAGCGCGTCATTGAGTATGGCGACGACAAGACTCCGATCGACTTCACTCCGCCATACCGCCGCGTTGCCTACAAGGATCTCGTAAAGGATCTGATGGGCGAGGACTGGTTCGATCTCGATTTCGAGACGCAGCTGGCCAGGGCCAAGGCGAAAGGCGCAGAGACCTCGACCAACCTGGAGCTTGACGGCGTTACTACCGAGCTCATGCTTACGCACGAGGTCTACGACAAGCTTATCGAACGTAACCTGATGCAGCCCACGTTCGTCACGCGGATACCGCACGAGTTCGTGCCGCTCGCCAAGACGTGCAAGGACGATCCCAGCCTTGTGGACGTGTTCGAGTTTGTCGTTGCGGGCCGGGAACTCTGCCCGGGCTACACCGAGCAGAACGACCCTCTTGAGCAGCGCAAGGCTCTTGAGAACCAGGCGGGCGAGGACACGGAGAAGATCGACGAGGATTTCATATCCGCGCTTGAGTGCGGAATGCCGCCGACCGGCGGTCTAGGCTTCGGCGTGGATCGTCTTGTCATGTTCCTCACGGGCACCGACTCGATACGCGACGTGGTGCTTTTCCCGCAACTGAAGCGCGCATAAAGCTGACGGAGGCCGCCATGGACGAGAGCGTTCAGAATGAGTATTTCGAGCTTCTGAAATTCAAGAGCGTCGGAGCCGACCCTGCGTGCTTCCGCGATTGCGTGGACTGCGCATCGTGGCTCAAACGCTGGCTCGGCAAGCTCGGCTTTGAAGGGGAGTTGCTGTATCCAGACGCTCCCGCCCAGGATGCAAGTGCGCCTCGCATGCCGCCGCCTATACTGTTCGCCGAGCGCAAGGGCGACGAAGGCACCCCTACGATTCTTGTCTACGGACATTACGACGTACAGCCGGCGGATCCAATCGACGAATGGAAGACGCCTCCTTTCGAGCCGACCGTTATCGACGGCAGGGTCTACTGCCGCGGAGCGCAGGACGACAAGGGGCAGTTCTTTGCGTTTCTTTGCGGAGTCAGGGATTTCCTCGCCAAGGATGGTGCAAAGCCAACGATAAAGGTCGTCCTTGAAGGGCAGGAGGAAAGCGGCAGCGAGGCTTTGGAGTCGATGGCGCTTTCGCTTAGGCGCAAGCTTGCCGCCGACGTGCTGCTTGTCTGCGACACGAGCGCGGCATCCGGCATGCGTCCTGCGATCATAGCCGGTTTGCGTGGAGTTTCGCATTTTACAGTCCGGCTGAAAGGCCCCAACCGCGACCTCCATTCTGGCGAATACGGTGGGCTTGCGCCCAACGCCGCGCAAGCTATAGCCGAGCTTGTCGCCACCCTGCACCATCGCGATGGATCGATTGCAGTCGCCGGTTTCAAGGATGGTGTCGAACCGCCGGACCACGACGAGCTTCGGGCGGCCGAGGTGTCGACTCCTTCCAAGGAGGAGCTCGAAAGCGATATCGGCTGCGAACCTGTTGGCGGCCAGATCGGAAAGACCCTCGTGCAGCGTGTTTCGTTCGAGCCTACCATAGAGGTCAACGGCATACACTCGGGCTACGGTGGACCTGGCGCAAAGACCGTGATCCCTTGCGAGGCTTTAGCAAAGATTTCCATGAGGCTTGTCCCCGGGCAGACGCCGCGCTCAGCATTTGAAGCCGTCCGGCGCCATCTTGAGGACAATGTTCCGCGCGGAATGAAGCTTTCCGTCGAGGACTACACGCCTGGTGCGGCAGGATTCAGGTTGCCGCTTGCATCGCCGCTCTTCAGGCTTGCCGAGAATGTGCTGTCCGAAATGGACGGGCGCGGGCCGGTGTTCGTATGGGATGGCGCATCGATACCGGTGGTGTCTGCGATACGCGAGGCGTCCGGTGCGGCTCCTCTCATCGTCGGCTGGGGTCAGGCGGAGGACAGGATACACTCGCCGAACGAAAGCTATTCGTTCGTGCAGTTCGACAAGGCCAGGGATTGGGCGTTGCGCATCGTTTCGGCCATCGTCGGCTGAAGCGATGTCGGAGGATGTACGTTTTGGTATAATGTCAATGTGCGGCAACTGAAATTCCACAAATACGAAAGGAGACAAAAATGGTAAGCGGAGGTTTGGTGTTTTTTGCGATAGTGGCGCTCATAGTGCTTATCGCCATAATGAAGACTGCGGTGATAGTCCCGCAGAAGGCCGCGTACATCGTTGAGCGACTGGGGCGCTACCGCTGCACGCTTGATGCGGGGTTCCACATTCTCATCCCGTTCCTTGACAGGATCGCATACAAGCACACGCTGAAGGAACAGGCCATCGACGTTCCGCCGCAGGAGTGCATAACCAAGGACAACATCGCAGTTTCTGTCGACGGCATTCTCTACATGCAGGTCATGGACGCCGCCAAAGCGAGCTACGGCATTGGCAACTACCTTTTCGCGACCACCCAGCTTGCGCAGACGACAATGCGTTCAGAGATGGGCAAGCTCGATCTCGACCGCAGTTTCGAAGAGCGTACATCCATCAACGCGGCGATCGTTGCGGCTGTGGACAAGGCCAGTGACCCTTGGGGCATCAAGGTGACGCGTTACGAGATAAAGAACATCACGCCGCCGCAATCGATTCGCGACGCGATGGAGAAGCAGATGCGCGCAGAGCGCGAGAAGCGCGCCATGATTGCAGAGTCCGAGGGCGAGAGGCAGTCGAAGATCAACCGCGCCGAGGGTGAGAGGCAGCAGGCGATTGCGCTTTCAGAGGGCGAGAGGGCCCGCCGAATAAACGAGGCCGAGGGACGCGCAAAGGAGATTCTGCTCGTCGCCGAGGCTCAGGCCGCAGGCATCACCAAGGTTGCGGAGGCCATCAACGCCAAGGGCGGGCTCGAATCCGTCAACATGCAGCTCGCCCAGCAGTATCTCTCTCAGTTCGGCAATCTCGCCAAGACGAACAACACGATGATCATACCGTCCAACCTGGCGGATGTCGCTGGCGTGTTGAAGGCTTGCACGAGCGTCGTCAAGAAGGTCGAGGCTTAATCGGCGTGCAGGACGCGTCCGCAAGAGTCGTTGAGCACCGCGAAATTGGCGCGGGCTATCGCTTTCTTGTTTTCGAAGTGCCTGAAATGGCGGTTGCACTCACGCCGGGACAGTTCGTTCACGTAAAGGTTCCGGCGCTGGAGTCGAGCGCGTTGAGGCGTCCCTTCAGCGTCTTTGACGCGGCGGACGGCAAGGTTTCGGTTCTCTACAAGACAGTGGGCCGTGGAACCGCTGCGTTGAACTCGGTCAAGCCCAGCGACGTCGTGAGCGTCTTGGGGCCGCTCGGGCACGGCTTCCCGCTAAAGTGCGAAGGAACTGCACTTCTTGTCGGTGGCGGATATGGCGTCGCCCCGCTTCATTTCCTTGCGCGCGTTCTCAAGGCTTCAGGCCATGGTGACATAGAGGTCTTCATAGGGGGGCGCACCAAGGATGATCTTCTTGCCGTCGACAGGTTCCGTGCGCTAGGGGTCAAGGTGTTCCTTGCGACAAACGACGGCAGCGAGGGTGTGAAGGGCCTTGTGACAGATCCGCTTGACGACGAGCTTCAGCGCATCCGCGAGGCTGGCGGACGGTTTGAGCTTTTCGCATGCGGGCCAGATCCGATGCTTAAGGCTGTGGCGCTTCGTGCCACCGGCACTGGTTCGCGCGGCTGGATTTCGATGGATCGCCATATGATCTGCGGCGTCGGCGCGTGCTACGCCTGCATACAGAAGACCGTGCGCGGCAACTCTCGCTGCTGTGTGGAAGGTCCGGTGTTCAGGGCCGAGGACCTCGTCTGGGAGTGAAGCGATGATTGACACAAGCGTAGATCTCGGCGGACTCAGAATGGCGACTCCTGTCGCAACAGCAAGCGGAACGTTCGGATATGGGTTCGAATATGTCGGCGCCCTCGACTACTCAAAGCTGGGCGCAGTTACTGCGAAGGGGATAAGGCTCAATCCTTGGCCCGGCAATGGGATGCCGCGGCATTGTGAAGTCGCTGGAGGGCTTGTGAACGCCATCGGACTTCAAGGTACGGGCATAGAACATTTCCTCGACATAACGGTTCCCCATTACATGGAGCAGGTCAGGAACGCCCCGCCCATGATCGTAAACATCTGGGGCGGAAGCGTGGAGGAATACGCCGAAGTCGCGAGGCGGCTCACCGAGGCGGCAGCGACCGAAGAAGGGCGCATAATCGGCGCAATCGAATGCAATGTAAGCTGCCCGAACGTGAAGGAGGGCGGTCACACCTTCGGACAGGACCCTGCCGTGCTCAATCGTCTGGTTAAGGCCGTCCGCGAGAAGACTACTCTGCCGCTAATCGTGAAGCTTGCGCCGAACGTGCCGGACATACGCCCATACGTAAGGGCGTGCGAGGACGGTGGAGCCGACGCGCTCTCGATGATAAACACGATTCCTGCCATGGTAATAGACATCGAGAAGAGGCGTCCGGTTCTCGCGAACAGGACCGGTGGACTATCAGGACGCGGAATACATCCTGCGGCGGTGAAGCTCGTCTACGACGCGCATAATGCGACCAAGCTGCCGATCCTTGCCATGGGCGGAGTATATGAGGCCAAGGACGCCATAGAGTTCATGCTTGCAGGAGCCACGGCGGTCGCCGTCGGAACCGCCACGTTCACAGATCCGTCCGTAGCCGAAAAGGTATACGACGGAATGGTGGACTATTGCGAGAGGCACGGCTTCGCCTCTGTCGCCGATCTTACGGCAGCGTTGGTGTGACATACAATCCGGTTTGCCTTTTCTCCGAGAAAAAGGTATAATGTAGTCAAGATGTCACGAACGACCTTCAATCTCAAGCAGGCCGCAGAGCACGTTCACATTGATGTGAACGAGCTCAAGCATGCCGCACAGAGGGGGGAGGTTGAATCGTCGGAGCACGGCGGCGACTGGTGGTTCGAGCACCGCGTGCTGGATGAGTGGGCGCAACGTCGGCTTCTTGCGTCCAGCGGTCGCGAACTCAAGCGGCACCACGATGCGATAATGGATGAAGATCGCAGGTTGCACAATACTCCATGGAAGGTGTCGGACCTATTTCGTCTGAGCGGCATGAATCTTTCGATGCCCGGCAAGGCCAAGGCCGGAATGGTGCGCGACATGAGCGACCTTGCAGGGAAGACGGGTCTTGTATATGACCCTGAAGGACTTTTCAAAGAGCTGATGGAGCGCGAGAATTCGGCATCGACCGCGGTCGGGCAGGGCGCGGCGTTCATGCATCCGCGATTCCATGATCCGTATCTGTTCGAGGAATCGTTCGTGGCGTACGGGCGAAGCGAGAGGCCGGTCTTCTTCGGCGCTCCCAACGGAGAGGGCACGCGGCACTTCTTTCTGGTGTGCTCCACGGACCATGTGCAGCATCTCAACATACTGGCGCGTCTTGCGCTCATGGCTCACGCAACGGAATTCCTGTCGATCCTGGACGAAACGACTAGCGCCGAGGAGGCTCTTGCCGTCATCAAGGCTGCTGAGGAGGGCTTTCTGAAATGAAGAAGTTCTGGTTCTTCGATTTGGACGGCACCCTTGCCGACACAGACCGCGACATACGTCTTGCATGGCGCGCGGCCATGTACGACCTGGGCATTTCGTGTCCCGACTTCGAGACTCGTTTCGTGGCCGGTCCTCCAATAGAGGAGATGGCGAAGGCGCTCTTCCCGGAAATCTATACCGACGAGCTTGGCCGCAGGCTTCGCGAGCGCTTTGGTGCGCACTACGACAACGACGGTTTTCCTGAGACCAAGGAGTATCCAGGCGTAATGGATCGCGTACGCGCCCTGAAGAAGTCAGGCGCGAAGGTATACATCGTAACGAACAAGCGGTATGTCGGTGCAATGGCGATGGCCGAGAAGTTCGGTTGGGTTGGTGTGTTCGACGGAATATACGCCGGTGACATGTACAAGGACGACCCGTCGATCGGAAAGCTTCGCAAAGGCGAGTTGCTGAAGCGCGTCATGAACGGGATCGGCGCCCGTGCGGAGGAGTGCGCGATGGTGGGCGACACTATGAGCGACTTTACGGCTGCGAAGGAATGCGGTATCGAGTCGGTAGGCGTGGCTTGGGGCTACGGAAAGCCCGAAGAGCTCGCGTGCGCGGACAGGATTGTCAACAAGTCAGAGGAGGTATGAATCATATGAAAGTTAGGACGAATACCAGGATCACGCGTGGCGTGATATGTCTAGCCATCGTCGCTCTTGCGGCGATGTCTCCGTCGAAGTCCGCGGCAAAGGGCGGTGCGGATGCGGATACTCCCGAAGAGACCGCAAAGCGCCAGGCGCGCAGCGTCCACTTGAGATACATCACTTCCCCCGCAGACGTGACTGGGGCCGCCGTGACCGTGACGCCACGCGAGGTCGCGCCCGGCACGTACTTCTGCGCCATCGGATGGAACTGCGGCTACTGCGGCATCCAGGAGCTTTTGCGCGGCGAGCGCACAGTGATCTTCTCGGTCTGGGATCCAGGCGATCCGCACGATTACGAGGCCAAGCCGGAAAACGTCAGGGAGGAGCATCGTGCGCGAGTCATGTATTCCGATCCTCTGATCGATGTGGCCCGCTTTGGCGGCGAGGGCACCGGTGCCCGTACCATGGCGGGCTACGACTGGATGAACGACATGCCCGTCAGACTGCGGGTCACCTCAGAGCCCGACGGAACCAACCGCACCGCATTCACCTGCTGGCTGCAGGAAGAGCCCGGCGAGGCGGGTTGGCGTAAGTTGGCCACCATATCAACCATGAACCTTGAGAACGGAGTGCCCATGTTCGGGAATCTGCATTCGTTCGTCGAGGATTTCTGGCGCAACTACGACAGTGCGAAAAAGTCGCGCAGGGCGGAGTTTTCGGACGTTGAGGTGTTGCTGTCGACGGACGGAAAGTGGCATCCGGTTACACGCGCCTTGTTTTCGGCGGACGGAACGCCGTCCAACAACATAGACGCCGGGCGCGTGGCCGGCAGGCCAAATGCGTATTTCATGGCGACGGGCGGCTCCACGACAAACGCGACCACCCAACTTTGGAGCGAGATCAAATAAGGCAAAGCAATGGACAGGAAACTTTACATAAATCCACCGCTTGTTAACCGTGCTTACGACTGGAAGAACGGTCCGCAGCCCAAGACGCGCAAGGAACTCGACAGGTTCTTTGCGTCGCCTGCCATCCGCAAGGTGAAGCAGGCAATGTGCGAGATGGGCCGTCGCATCTACGCGCGCGGCTTTACGGATGGCAATGGCGGCAACCTTTCGGTGCGCGTCGGCGAGGACCTTGTGCTCTGTTCTCCAACCCTTTGCTGCAAGGGATTCATGGAGGAGCGCGACATATGCCTGGTGGACATGAACGCAGGACAGCTCTGCGGCTATCGCCCACGCACCAGCGAGGTCAAGGTGCACATCGCCATGATGAAGGCAGCAGGCTGGAACGCATGCGTCCATTGCCACCCGCCGCACTGCAACGCTTTCCTGTTTGCGGGCAAGGTCCCGCCTAGCGGCATCAATCCCGAGGCGGACATCTTCTTCAACCAGATTCCGCTCGCGCCCTACGCGACGCCCGGGTCTGATGAAGTGGCGGCAAGCGTCGCCGAGGCGTCCAAGAAGTCTAACGTAGTCTTCATGGAGAACCACGGCATCGTATGCGGCGCGAGAGACATAGAGGAGGCCGAGTGGTTCGCCGAGAACGCGGATGCGTTCTGCCAGGTGCTTCTGCTGGCGGCCGGGCATGGCGCTCCGCTGCAGCAGGTAGGAAAGCAATCGGTAAAGGACTTCCTTGCGATCCGCAAGTCGCTTGGGCTCCCGGTCGATGACGACCAGCCCCTGTACAATACCAATCGCTTCAACGGCTACACGATGAAGAAAACCGGCAAGTAAATCAACGAAAGGCAAAAATGACAAGAATCATCCTTAACGAAACGTCGTACCATGGCGCAGGTGCCATCACCGCCATCGTGCCCGAGCTCGCCGCGCGCGGACTCAAGAATCCAATCGTATTCACCGACCCCGACCTTGTTAAGTTCGGCGTCACGAAGAAGGTGACCGACCTCCTCGACAAGGCGAAGGTCGCATACTCCGTATACTGCGACATCAAGGCGAATCCCACGATCGAGAACGTGAAGAACGGCGTGAAGGCGTTCAAGAAGGCGAAGTCCGACTGCATAATCGCGATCGGCGGCGGCAGCTCGATGGATACCGCGAAGGGCGTCGGCATCATAATCGCCAACCCGAAGTTCGCTGACGTCCGCTCGCTTGAGGGGCTCTCGCCGACCACCAAGCCCTCGAAGCCGATCCTGGCCGTCCCGACGACCGCGGGCACTGCGGCGGAAGTGACGATCAACTACGTCATCACCGATGTCGAGAAGAAGCGCAAGTTCGTGTGCGTCGATCCGCACGACATCCCCGTCGTCGCTTTCGTCGATCCCGACATGATGTCCTCTATGCCCAAGGGCCTCACCGCGTTCACGGGCATGGACGCCCTTACGCACGCGATCGAGGGCTACATCACGAAGGGCGCCTGCCCGATGACCGACATGATGCACCTCGAGGCGATCCGCCTCATCAGCTCTTCGCTCCGCGACGCCGTCGCGAACAAGCCGAAGGGCCGCGAGGGAATGGCCCTCGGCCAGTACATCGCCGGAATGGGCTTCTCCAACGTCGGCCTTGGCGTCGACCACTCGATGGCCCATGGCCTTTCCGCCCTCTACGACATGCCCCACGGCAAGGCGTGCGCGATACTCCTGCCGACGGCGATGAAGTTCAACGCCCCCAAGACCGGCACAAAGTACCGCGAGATCGCCCGCGCGATGGGCGTCAAGAACGTAGACAAGATGTCGATGCCCGAGTACCGCAAGGCGGCCATAGCGGCCGTCGAGAAGCTCGCTAAGGATGTCGGCATTCCGCCGAACCTCAAGGGCGTCCTCAAGAAGGAGGACGTGAAGTTCCTCTCCGAGTCGGCCTACGCCGACGCGTGCCGTCCCGGCAATCCGCGCGACTGCACGGTAAAGGATATCGAGAAGCTCTATCTGTCGCTGATGTAATGGCGCAGCATCACAACAGAGGTCCGCGCGAGATGGTCTCAGGCGGGGAGTGGCTCTTCGGCCGCAATCCCGTTGAGGAGGCTCTCGCTGCGGGTCGCCGCACGGCTAGCGAAATAGTCCTGCCGCCGGTATTCCCGGACGAGGACGACCAGCTCCGCCGCATTCGTGACGAGGCGCACGCGCGGCGCCTTGTCGTTCGCACCATGGACCGCGCCCAGCTCGACAAGCTGACGCGGTTCGGACATCATCAGGGCGTAGCCCTTAAGACGACCGGCTATCCATACGTAGGGTTCAACGAACTCCTTGACGAGGTGCGTGACGACGAGAACGCGCTGATAATAGTCTTGGATCATCTTGAGGATCCTCAGAATGTGGGGTCCATCCTGCGCACAGCCTGCGCAGTTGGCGCGACAGGCGTCGTAATCCCCGAAGACCGTGCGTGCGGAATAACGCCAGCAGCAGTCCGAGCCTCTGCAGGAGGCGCTGAACACCTCAAGGTGGCGCACGTTGTGAATCTTGTCCGCGCGATGAAGGACCTGAAGGACGCGGGGCTATGGTTCACGGGCCTCGATTGGGGCGAGGATGCGAAGACATACACGAAGATCGACTTCAAGGGACGTGTCGGGCTCGTCGTCGGCGCCGAAGGCTCCGGCATATCGCGCCTGGTCAGGGAGAACTGCGACTTCATCGCCGAGCTCCCGATGCCCGGCGGATTCGAGTCGCTCAATGCAGGCGTAGCCGCCGCCGTTGCAATGTACGAGATTCTCAGGCAGCGCGGTTAGCCGTGCGTCAAGTCCATCTATTTGATATAATTTCAACACCATCCAAAAAAACAACCAGTAAGGAGCAAGCGAGATGCAGAAGACAATCATCAAAAACGCACACGTTATTTCACCTGACGTGGATCTTGTCGACGCGACGATCGTCGTGGAAGGCAAGAAGATCACCCAGGTCACGACGAAGAAGGTGTCCGAGAAGGGCGCGACGACGGTCGTGGACGTCAAGGGGCAGTACGTGATGCCCGGCTTCATCGACGTGCACACACATGGTGCACTCACCTACGACTTCTGCGACGCCGATCCGCAGGCCATCTTCAAGCTCGCCGAGGCGAAGCTAGCCGAGGGCGTGACGACCGTCCTTCCGACAACCCTCACCGTCTCCCACGAGGAGCTGCTTGTCGCTGCCAAGAACGCAAAAGCCTATGTCGAAGCAGGCTCGCCATTCGCTAAGGTTCCCGGCATCCACCTCGAAGGCCCGTTCATCAACGTAAAGTGCTGCGGTGCACAGAACCCGAAGTTCGTCCGCAAGCCTGAGATAAAGGAAGTGAAGGAGATAAACAAGGTCTTCCCAGTGAAGCAGATCTCCTATGCAGTAGAGACCGAGGGCGGCGCCAAGTTCGCCAAGGACTGCATCAAGATGGGCGTTGTGCCGAGCTGTGGACATACCGGCGCCAAGCTTGCGGACCTCATGCCCGCCTACAAGAACGGCCTCCGCCACATGACCCACTTCTGCAACCAGATGACCCCTCTCCACCACCGCGAGATCGGCATGGTCGGCGCAGGCTTCCTGATCGAGGACCTCAACACCGAGGTCATCTGCGACAAGATTCATCTTTGCCCAGACATGCTCCGCCTCATCTTCACGCGCCGCAGCCTCGCGCACATCCAGATGATCACCGACTCGCTCCGCTGCTCGCACTGCAAGGATGGCTACGCATTCTCTATGGGCGGGCTGGATGTTCTCCTGAAGGGTGGCGAGGCGCGTCTTGTTAACGGCGGCAACCTCGCCGGCTCTACCCTTTGGATGGGCATGGGCCTCAAGAACGTCCACGACGTCACTGGCCTCCCGCTCAAGGACCTCGTCCGCACGACTTCTTGGAACCAGGCGATTGAGTTCGGTTGGGGCGAAGAGCTCGGCAAGGTGGAGAAGGGCTTCACGGCCGACCTTGTGGTGGTCAACCCGAAGAGCTGGAAGCCTTCCGCCGTGTTTGTTGACGGCGAACAGCGCATCTAAACAGGGTGATGACCGTTACAAAGACGGTTCGGTTCGACGCAGCCCATATACTGACCAATCATCAGGGGCTGTGCAAGAACCTTCATGGACACACATACAGGGTGGACATATCGGTCACCATGGACGCCAGGCCCGTCGAGGGCAGCGACATGGTGATCGACTTCAAGGATTTGAAGTCAATAGCGACGGCGACGATCTGCGACCGCTTCGACCATGCCTTCATCTATTCAACGGCAAGCGATGGTGAGCGGGATATTGCGTCCGTTGTTGAAAAACACGGCATGCGTACGGTAGCGCTGCCATTCCGTTCCACCGCAGAGAATCTGGCGAAGCACTTCTTTGACTTGCTTGCACCGCAAGTGCCTGGCCTGTCTTCCGTCAAGGTATGGGAGACCGCCGACAGTTCAGCGGAGTACAGACCATGAAGGCCGTCGTAGTGCTCTCGGGCGGACAGGATAGCGCGACGGCGCTTGCCTTGGCGATCAGGAAGCATGGCTCCGGCCAAGTTGCCGCGATGACGTTCGAGTATGGGCAGCGGCATGCGCTCGAAACGAAATTCGCCCGTTCCCTTGCCCGTCGCTTCAAGGTCGCCATGCACAAAGTTGTGCGATTGGGCTTCTACAAGGACATCACGCACAACGCGTTGATGTCCAGTGGCGATGCTATTGTGCGCAAGGAGGGATCGAAGTGTCCAAACACGGTTGTAGAGGGGCGCAACGCATTCTTCCTGCTTGCCGCCGGAGTTTGGGCCAAGGAACTTGGCGCGAAAGAAATCTACACAGGCGTATCGGAGGCTGATTTTTCCGGCTATCCGGACTGCCGCGAGTCGTTCATTAAGGCGCAGCAGAAGGCGATGCGCCTTGCCCTTGACTATCCAATAAGGATTGTCACACCTTTCATGCATATGACCAAGGCCGAGGAGTGGGCTCTTGCGGACAGCTTGGGTATTTTCGATGTCATAGAGAAGCATACCCTGACCTGCTACAACGGCGTTCCTGGGGCTGGCTGCGGGGAATGCCCCGCATGCAAGCTCAGGAATCGTGGTTACCGCGAGTATCTTGCGGCGAAGAAGAAGGGCGCCGGCATATGAGGATCGCTGGCGGGGAGTTCGGCGGACGGACTCTTTTTGTTCCCAAGTCCGACGCGATACGCCCTACCCAGGACAGGGTTCGGGAAGCGCTCTTCTCCATAATACAGGGGGAGATTCGCGGAGTGGCGTTCCTTGATCTCTTTGCCGGGACCGGAGCAGTTGGTCTGGAGGCGTTATCGCGTGGCGCAGCTTCGGCTATATTCGTAGAGTCAAGCTCAAGGCACCTGGAAGCCCTCAGGCGCAATATAGATGCAATGGCGAAGGCGGCGCGGACAGAGGTAGTGCGAGCCGACGCCTACCGTTATGTATCGTCCTATTTAGGCCCTGGTTTCGACATCGCATTCGCAGACCCTCCGTATGCGTTGGGCGAGGAGAGGGGGTACGCATCGTTTCTGGAGACCCTTGCCGTGCGCGGAGTTGTGAAGACTGGTGGACTGTTCATAGCCGAGATGACGTCCGTGCAATGCGCCGAAGACACCCATGGATGGGAAATCCTGCGCGATCGCACCTACGGCAAGACCCGCATTTGCATATGGCGCAGGTGCACCTGATTTTGGTAAAATAATATGACTATGAGACTCAGTAGATACATTGCAGTTGTTTTGGGGTGTGCTTCTTTGTGTGTTGAAGCAGGGGATGTGATTTTCGATAACCGTCCGGCTCATGCCCACCCGAAGTTCTGGCAATCCGATCGGTATCCAATCGGTAATGGTCGTATTGGCGCCATGCTTACTGGCGGTATCAAAAAGGAGTCGATACAATTCAATGTTGATTCTCTCTGGACGGGGGACTTCAACCTTTCCGGGGCGACGAACGAGTTGTTGAGCATCGCTACAGACCTTACAGTCGGCGATTACCAGAATTTCGGCGTGCTTACCATAGAGTTCGATGGACCAGGCGCCGAAGAAGAGCAAGGCGGATATGTAAGGCTTATTGACCTGTCAAAGGCTATGCATATCGTGAAGGTGACTGAAACCCAACCGAACATGGTCAACATGCGGAACATGTCGCTTTCAGGATGCAGGATGTATCGCGAGGCGTTTGCGAGCGCCCCGGCGGACGTTCTGGCGTTCCGTTTCCTTTCTGTAAAGCCTTTCACCGCAAAGGTCGGTCTTGTCGGTGCGCATGAAGAGGAGACGACGTCCGTTGGCGAGCGTTCTCTTGCGTTCGGAGGCACGCTGCCGAACGGCCTTGCCTATACTGCGCGTGCAGACTGGTCCATGGAAGGCGGTACGAATCTTGTCGTGTTTCTTCGTGCGAAGACTTCCTATGACCTTTCCCGCGAGGATTTTGGCTTGCATCAGCCATGTGAACCGTACGCCGAGGCGTTTACGGCCGACTTTGAAAAGCTTAGAGACGAACATATAGAAGACTATCGTGAATTCTACGACCGCGTGTCTCTTCGCATGACAGGTACGGGTACAAGGTACTGGACGCGCGCGACGACCCACGAAAAGCTGCATTATTTCAGGCTTGGCAAGCAGATGCTTGCTATGCCGACCATGGATTACGCTTTACGCGATCTTGTGGAGACGCAGTTCAACTTCGGCCGATATCTGCTCATATCGTCGTCCCGTCCGGGTACACTCCCCGCCAATCTGCAGGGCATATGGTGCAATACCAACAAACCGATGTGGCATAGCGACTTCCACACCAACATCAACCTTCAGATGAATTACTGGGCGGTCGACACGGCCAACCTTGGCGAACTATGGATACCTGTCGTAGATTGGCTTCTCGCGGCAAACCGCACGGCGCGCAGTGAGACGCGGCTTGCGTTCCCGGAGTCGAATGGCGTGGCGCACAGGACTTCCATGAATGCGTTCGGCGGCGGGGGATGGAAGTGGAACTTCGCGGGATTGCCCTGGATGGCAATAATGGCCTACGACCACTATCTTTTTACGCTTGATGAAAAATACCTGCGCGAAAAGGCTTGGCCGCTCCTTCGAGACGCGTCCGCGTTCATGATGTCCCATCTTGTGGAGGATCCCGACGGGTGGCTGTTGGTCAAGGAAGGCTGGAGCCCGGAGCATGGTCCCATTGCAGACGGCGTCATGCACGATCAGCAGATAATGGCCGAGGTCCTTGCAGACCTGATCAAGGCGGCACATGAACTCAAGATCAAGGACGAAGTAGCCTCGCAAGCAGTTCAGATACTTTCAAGGCTTGGCCGCAACAAGATCGGACGTTGGGGGCAGCTTCAGGAGTGGCAGGCTGATATTGACGTTCAGGGCGATGATCATCGCCATACATCGCATCTGTTTGCCGTATACCCGGGTTCCACAATAACGCGTACCTCCACGCCCGAGCTTGCGAACGCGGCGGCAATATCGCTTGCCGGACGCACCACGACAAAGGATTCGCGCCGCAGCTGGACATGGCCCTGGCGCACCGCGCTGTGGGCGCGTCTTGGAGATGGCGAGATGGCGGCCGAAATGCTCGCCGGACTTGAAAGGTACAACACGCTTCCCAACATGTTCGCCACCCATCCGCCGTTCCAGATAGACGGAAACCTTGGCATGGTCGCTGCCGTCTGCGAAATGCTTGTGCAGAGCCATGAGCGGACGAGCGACGGGAAGGTTTTGATACGCCTTCTGCCGGCTCTTCCGAAGGCATGGTCGTTTGGCGAGGTGAAGGGGCTTCGTGCGCGAGGCGGATACACTGTGGACATAGTCTGGCATGACGGAAAGATCCTTCGCTATTCAGTTACCGGCGGCGATCCAGACGGATACGAAATCGTGCAATGACCGAGCTTTTTGACACGCATGCACATTTCGAGGGGACGGACGCTGAAACTGTGTCCGTCCTCAATCGTGCAGTCTCTTCCGGCGTGACTCGTGTAATGGCTGTAGGTGGCAGCTTATCGCTCAACAAGGGTGTCGAAACCGCTGCGAAATGCGGTGCCGACGGTGTTAAAGTCTGGAAATGCATAGGCTGGGATCGCGACCAGGTCGGCAAGGATTTGCCAACGCTCGATTACACGGGTGTCGCGGCGGTTGGAGAGATAGGGTTGGACTACCATTATTCGCCGGATACGCGCAAAGCCCAGCTCGACCTTATGGCGCGGCAGTTGGAGTTGGCACGCGATATGGACCTGCCGGTCGTCGTCCATACGCGGGACGCGGATGACGATACCCTTGGTCTGCTGCGGGAGGTGCCAAGCCGTGGAATAATACATTGTTTCACCGGCGGTCCAAGGTTTTGCCGCGAACTTCTTGATCTCGGGTTCATGATATCCATTTCTGGGATAGTTACGTTCAAGGCCGCAGACAATGTAAGGGAGTCTGCGCTGGTTGTGCCGGATGACAGGTTGCTTGTTGAGACCGATTCTCCGTTTCTTGCGCCAGTGCCGCTTAGGGGCCAGCCAAACGAGCCGGCTTTTCTTGTCCATACCGCCAGGTTCCTTGCCGATTTGCGCAAGACGCGGTTTGAGGATCTTGCCGCGTTTACGACGCGCAACGCGATCAATACCCTAGGAGACGCCAAATGACATTTGCGTGGATTGTCATGTCTGTTGCGATAGCCGTCCCCAAGCCGGGCCAGAGGCTTCCGTATGTCGAGCATTGCTATGTGTTGGGGTCAACGGAGCCTGGCGTAACCAATGTCGTGGTCCAGGGGTTGAACGTGCCTGTCTACAGGACTGGCGCATGGGCGGCGTACGTTGACGTGAAGGAGGGTGACAACACCATAACGGCATCGTGCGATGGTGCCGATGGCCATAGCGTTACTTCGCGCACGTTCCGTGTGGCGGCAAAGCCGAAACCTCGCCCAAAACCGGACTCGGCCGCAACAGCGTCCTCAAGCAATTCCGCTGAGCGCGTCTACGCTAAGCTTGACTATGCCGCGGACGAAGCGCGACCGCATCCTTACGACAGGAATCCAGGCGAGTTGACCGTCGTCCTCGATCCCGGGCATGGTGGCCCAACGGACCTGGGTTGCGTCTCTCCGCATGGCTGGTGCGAGAAGGACGCGAACCTTCTCTTGGCGGAGGCTGTGCGTGAAGAGCTTTCCGCTCTTGGGTACAATGTAGTGATGACGCGCAGCGACGATCGGGCGATAGCGCTTTACGAAAGGCCGAAGGCAATCTACGCAAACGGTGCGGATGCGTTCATATCCCTTCATCACAACGCTCCTGCAGCCGATCGCGATGCCGGCAAGATACGTTATGCCGCGGTATATTCATGGAATCCGATTGGCGAAGCTCTGGCAAAGGCGATAGCGAGCCGCATGGACGAGACGCAGAAGGCCGAGCTTAAGAGCAATGGCGCTATGCATGCGAATTTTGCCGTGACGCGCAACCCAGAGATACCGAGCTGCCTCATAGAGGCCGATTTCATAACGCATCCAGCCGGGGAGGAGGCTGCTTGGGATTCCGATAGACGTGCACGCTTGGCGCGTGCCATAGCAAGAGGCTTCTCGGATTGGCACAAAGGCAAGTAGACTTTTCGTTCGGTAGGTCCATGAATTGCTGTGGCGGTAAGCACAAGACGGGTTGATTTGATATAATAAATACAATGTTCGGCAGCAAACATATATTCTTTTGTGCGTTTGGCGTGGCTGCGGCGATTGCCGCCGTTGCGGAGGAGTCGCGTGCGCTTACGGATCCAGAAGTGTGGAATGAAGGAGTCGAATACTACAGGGCTGGCGATGCAACCAATGCGCTAAGGGTGCTTCGCCCCATGATGCTTTCGCGTAGCCATGGTGCCCGGGCGGCAGAGGTCGTCGCAAAGCTTGAGTACGAGAGCGGCAATATCGAGGAGGCCGCCGCCGCCGCTCAGGTGGCGCTTCGCGCAAACCCTGGCGACGACAGGGCCAACAGGAATTTCACGCGTGCCGTCGATGGGCTTCCTGCAATGCGGGAGGCCAGGCATGTCGACGAGGTCCTTAAGGCGGCGCAGGGCAAGGATCCTGGCTCGCTGATGCTTGCGGCGACATATGACGCACGCGGCATGATGGATGCCTTTGGCGGTTGCATGACCAACACGCCACCGCGCGTGATCGAGCTTTCGGATGAACTGTCGGCGAGGGCCAGAAGGCTTTCGGACGTATGGCTGCCTGTGAAGGAGGCGATATGTCAGGCCGTGACCAACGAGGACCAGGCGGCCACGATAGTGATGCAGGTCGATCAGGCTCGCGAGAAGTCCCGCTTGGCTGCACGCCAGTTCGAGGATCTCGAGCCCGAAGGCTACGCGACCATCAGCGATGTCGAGCACGACTGCACGCGCTTTCTGAAGATGATGGTGATGCCGCCCGCCGCGATGGGCGAGGATATGGTAGCGCAGTCGAACGCATGGCTGTCGGTGGCGGATTTCAACGGCAGATCATGGCAGCAGGAAGCACTGGACTACACGAGAAGCTTCAGATCCAAGTTTCCGGCGTGGGCTCGTGCGTACGAGCAGCAGGCGCAGAGCGATACCAACCGGCCCCCGTTTACGGCCGAGGATCAGGCGAAGATATCGGCGCTTGCGACCGAGCTTGAGAAGCTGCAGATCGAATGCGTAGAAAAGGTGGATCCGCCAGCGCAGGAACAGGCAATCGATTTGATCCGCCAGATACGGGAACTTCTGCCGAAGGACGGCAACGGCGGCGGTCAGGGCCAGCAGAACAACGAAAGCCGACAGGACCAGCAGAATCAGCAAAGCCAGCAGGGTGGACAGCCAGACCAGCAGGAAGGTCAACCCGAACAACAGCAGGGCAATGAAGAAAACGAACCTTCCGAGGAAGAAGAATCGCCGCAGGACGGCGAAGCTGAGCAGTCTGATGAAGACAAGGAAGTCGAGGCGGTTTTGAGAAAGGCCCAAGAGCGCAGCGACGAGCATGAGGCCGACAAAAAGGCGCGCATGAGGAAGGCTCCCTTGCCGCCAAACGAAAGGGACTGGTAATGAAGGTTGTAGTTGCTTGTGGAGGAACCGGTGGACATTCATTCCCTGGGATAGCTGTTGCGGAGGAGCTTCGCAAAAGGGGGCATGATGTTACCGTTTGGAGCTCGGGTCGCGACATCGAGTCGAGCGTGATGAAAAGCTGGACTGGAGCGGTCTTTTCCACCGGCGCAAAACAGCTTAAGGCTCGCCATGTGCTTTCGATATTGGCGTCTTTCTTCAAATGCCGTCGAGCTCTGAAGAAGAACCGTCCTGATGTTCTTCTTGCGATGGGATCGTATTCAAGCCTGCCGCCGGTTCTTGCCGCGAAAAGCCGTGGAATCCCGATAGTGCTGCACGAGGCCAACACCATACCGGGCAAGGCCGTGGATTTTCTTTCACGCTTTGCCGTGCGCGTGGCCACCAGCTTCGAGATGACGGCGAAGTGTCTGCCCAATGCGCACACGGTATTGACAGGCTTGCCGGTCAGGGACTCCATATCAAAAGGCACGAGGTTCGACTTCATTCCGGCGGACTCGTTTACCGTCTTCATAACGGGCGGTTCCCAGGGCGCACATGCGGTAAACGAACTGTTGAGCGAGGCAATCGTCATGCTGAAGCGCGATCTTGACCGCCGGTCCGAAAAGAAAAACCTGTATGTGATACATCAGACCGGCGCGAAGGACGAGGCTTTCGTCAGGGAGGCGTACGCAAAGGCCCAGATACCGTCGCGTGTAAAGGCTTTTGAAAACGCAATGGCGGATGCTTTTGCTTCCGCTGACATTGTCGTCGCCCGCGCTGGTGCGTCCACTTGCTTCGAGCTTGCCGCATGCGGAAAGCCAGCCTTGCTCATTCCGCTGCCGTCTGCCCTGCGCGACCACCAGCACTACAACGCCGATGCGTTTGCGGCAAGGGGCGCGGCGGACGAGGGCATGCAGAATCAGCTGCAGCCCAAGCAGGTGTGCCGCTATCTGCTGCAGAAGCACGATCATCCGGAACAGCTCGCATCGATGCGCGAGCGCATGAAGGCGCTTGCCGAGCCGGATGCCGCCGCAAAGGTTGTCGATTTGCTTGAAGGACTTGTCCAAGGGAAATGACTTACATAGTCTGGGATTGGAACGGTACATTGCTGGACGATACCGCCGCGGCGCTGGCCGCATTGAACGTAATGTTGTCGAGGCGCGGCAAAAGGCCGATTTCGCATGAGTTCTACAAAGATCGCTTTGCGTTTCCCGTAAGACCGTTCTATCGAGAGTGTGGATTTGAACTTGAGCGCGAAGACTGGGACGCAATCGCCGTAGAGTACCATGATGCATATGCCATGCAGCCCAGACGCATGGCGAATGGCGCGATCGACGCCCTTGAGCGTGCGAAGACGTTGGGAATCGGGCAATCTCTTCTTTCGGCACTTCGCCAGGATAAACTCGAAAGGGATGTCGCTTCGTTTGGAGCGGCGGGGTACTTTGAGTTCGTGCGAGGAACAGACAACCTCGACGGCTCTTCAAAAGTCAATGCCGCCGTACGCCTTGCCGAGAGCATAAGATCGGCGCATCCGGGCGATAGCCTTGATCTTGTGTTCGTCGGAGACGCAATACACGACAAGGAGGTGGCGGATGTGCTTAACGCAAGATGCATCCTGTTCGGTGGCGGCAGCCATGCGACATGGCGTCTTTCGCCGCTCGCCCCTACTGGCGAAAGCATTGATGATGTTTTGGATATGGCCATCGACCATGGATTTGGAAGGATGATTGCATGAAGCCGGATTATATTCTAAGATTCAAGCCTAATAGACATCAGGCCTTGTGGGGTGAAGAGAGCTGGGTTGTTTCCGTCCATTCTGATGGGCCGGGGATTATAGCAAATGGATCGCTTGCCGGGAAGTCGCTTGCTGAAGTTTGTCCGGACTTCAATCTCCTTGCCAAGGTTATAGACGCGAAGAAAAGGCTTTCGGTACAGGTCCATCCTAACGAACGCACTTCCCATCTAACCGGCGGCGTTCCAAAAACCGAACTGTGGTGCATGCTTGGAGATGGCATAATCTATGCAGGCCTGAAGCCTGGAACAAAGGCGGATGATGTATACTCGGCCGTCGCAGGTGGTCGCTTTGAGGATCTGCTTATAAGACACGAAGCGAAGAAGGGCGAAGTGTATTTCATCCCCGGCGGACTTGTCCACGCAATCGGCGATGGAGTTCGTCTATATGAGATTCAGCAGAGCTCAAACACCACATACAGGCTGTACGACTGGAATCGCGTAGGCGCGGATGGCCGCCCACGCGAGCTGCATATTGGTAAGTCGCTGGTTTCGATTGACTACACCATGCCGGTTCCTGTGCCGCAAACTGAAGCGGATTGTCCCTTCTTTTCCTTCCGCCAGATTGATGTTGCAGGCGGTTGCGAGTTTGCTCCCGACGACACATACCAAGTGCTGTTTGTCGCCGAAGGCGATGTTCTTGTCGACGGTGAAACCCTCGCCTGCGGCGAAAGCGCACTTGTGCCGCCTGGTGTCCCGCTGAGGTTCGAGTCGGAATACGCCCACGTATTCATATCCAGGCAGGGCGTTTCGCGTTGAGGGTTTGCCGTGCGATTTGCTTTGCGGCGGAATTTTCTGCAATAAAGTATAAATGAAACCTACGACAATACCGAAGACCAATGCCCTAAGAGCACTTGATGCGGCTAAAGTTCCGTATGAGGTGCGGTGCTACGACTATTCAGAGCATGGTGGTACGATTCAGGCGGCGACCGAGCTTGGCCTTGACCATCATGCGACTATAAAGACGTTAATTCTGGAAGACGAGACAAAAAAGCCTTTTGTATGCCTTATGCACGGCGATTGCGAGATTTCGACCAAGAATCTGGCGCGTGTGCGCGGCTGCAAGACTGTTTCAATGTGCGAACCCGACACAGCCGACCGATATTCCGGCTACCATGTCGGTGGAACTTCGCCGTTTGGCACGAAAAGGCGCATGACGGTATATGTCCAGAAAACCATTCTCGATCTGGACGAGATATACATCAATGCCGGACATCGCGGAATTCTAGTTGCCATGAAAAGCGCAGACCTCGCCAAAGCCTTGCCTGGCCTGACGATTCCTGTAGATGTAGGAATCTCCCTTTAGGCTACAGCCGAAGTCTCTGATTCCAGAGCCTGGGCGAGCTGGTCTGGGCAGGATGTGCCGTTACGGCACTGTATGCCCTTTAGCATGGCGATTACGTCTTCGACCTTTCGCCCCACGACGAGCTTTGCTACTCCTTGTGTGTTGCCTGGGCATCCGCCTATGAACTTGCAGGCAGTTACTATGCCGTTTTGCACGTCATATTCAATCGCCCGTGCGCAAGTGCCGCTTGTTTTGAAGGTTTTCATTGTTTGTTTTCCTATTGTTTGGTTCGTGCAACTGCATTTCGCGCCGAGAACAGGTGCGCCGAAACTATGGCTGTGAAAGGCGCCACAAGGACTATCGCGAGCGACCCCACCAGGGTCTTTACCACTTCGGCGGCCACGATCGGCGAAGAAAGGAAGTCGGCCGGAGACGTTCCTTGCGCGTAAAAAACCATAAGGAGCGTAAGGTATCCGCCGGAATACGCCAAAAGAAGCGTAGTCGTCATTGTCCCGACAGTCGCCTTGCCTATGCGCAGACCGCTTAGGAAAAGGGCGCTGAAGCCGAGGGACGGATTATGCCGCGCAACTTCCCGCACTCCAGCCGATATGTCCATCGCGAGGTCCATCATAGCGCCGGACCCGGAAAGAATGGTGGCCGCGATGAATACGTCCGCAAGATCGAGATCTGCGAAGCCGGAATACACGAGCGTCTGCACGAATGGCAGGGTGGCGCCGTTGATCTTTAGCACTTCACCGAAGAAATGCGCCAGAAAAAGCGCCGCGACAACGCCGAGCATCGCGCCGCAGAACGCCGCGAGAGCCTTGCGGGTGGTGCCGCCCACCAGGAACATGATTGCGGCCGTCAGGATCGCCGTGGCAAAAAAGGCGACTAGCGAGGCGTTCATGCCGCGCAGCGCAAGAGGCACCACGAATCGCCATATGACGGCGCACGAAAACGCAAAGCTGGCGAGCGCTCGCACCCCGACCCAACCGCCGAACAGCATGAGCAGAAGGGCGAATGCCCCGAAGCCCGCGGCGATCCATCCTATGCGCCAATGATCGCGCGCCACAAGCATCGCACCGGACGTAACATCGTCTGGAAGGGTGACGGTTATGGTGTCGCCAGACTCGAAGAACTTGTCGAGCTCCATCTGCGCACGCACCACATTTGTGGCCGGGAACCTTTCGCCTTTGTGTGCGCCTTCCAGTATTTCGACTTCAATGACCTGCGAACCGTACTTCATCAACCCGTGCGTCTCAAGGCTTGAATCGTCGACCGTAATGACTCGCGCCATGACCGACCGGGAGGTGTGTTGCGCATGTTCGGCAGGGGATGGCGTGAATATCGCGACTGCGGTCGCCAGGATTGTCAAAAGCGGCAGCGCTAATGCGCGAAGTCTTGGCGACAAGCTGCTCATCACCAGAACGATTTGATGATCCTTGCGATGTCGGTGTTGTCGAGCAGCCCAAGGAACCGCTCAGCGCATGGCCCGATGGACGTCGTAAGCGCCGGCAGCCCTGTATGCGCACCGCTTGTCCAGCCGACGCCTGCACGCTCCTGCATTAGACGGCGAGCCTTGTCATCAAGGGTGCCATGATTGTAGTTTTGCTTTAGGCTTTGGATTTCGGAGTCCGTCAGGGTCATCGGATCGCCCTTGTCTCCATCAAACCTGAACCCGTAGCACTCCGTCAGCAGTGCGGCGATTTCTTCAAAAGGTGCGCCTTTGTCCTTCAGCGCAAGGTAGCGCTCGCGGAATTTCTCCGTCGAGCATGTCTGGGTCGCGAGCCTTTCCATGTAAAAGGCGTATCCCGTGCCAGCGAAGCCGAGCGACATTCCGCCGGTTTCATGGTCGCCGGTTACGATGACGAGTGTATCGGGGTGCTCCTTCTGGAACTTGAGCGCAACCTTTACGGCGTTGTCCAGCTCAAGCATGTCGCGAAGGTTTGTCGCGGCTTCGTTTGCGTGTCCGGCCCAGTCGACCCTGCCGCCTTCGACCATCAAAAAGAATCCGTTGTCGTCTTTTGAGTTAAGGAAGTCGAGCGCAAACCGGGTTAGCTCCGGCAGGCGCGGGGTATCGTCGCCCTGTGCGTCGATGGCGTAAGGCAGAGCCTTTTCGCCGCTACGCCACCAGATGCGGTTCGGCATCGGCGCTTTGAAAAGTTCGTTGAACTCCTTGCGGCCGCTTGCGACGCAATATCCGTTTGTCGCGGCATATTCGTAAAGGTCACCCACGTATTCGGCTACCCCGTTCGTTTTGCTGTTGGCGTCGTCCAGCCCGCCGCCGAGGAACAGGTCGAAACGGGAGCGGACGAGGTCAAGGCCGATCTGGTAAAGCATGGAGCGGCTTTGCTGGTGGGCATAGAAGCCGGCCGGCGTTGCGTGGTTTATGGTGACGCTCGTGACTATGCCTACATTTCGTCCGGTGTCGCGTGCGGCTTCGGCACAGCTTGTCAGCCGCTTCCCGTCGGCGTCGACGCCAACAGCCCCGTTTGTCGCCTTTTCGCCGCACGCGATTGCGGTCGCTGCTGCGGCGGAGTCGGTTACAAGCGAGGAACGAGAGTATGTAAATGTCGTCGCGTGGAAGGGTAGCGCATTCATGGCCAGGGCTTCGCCGTAGACTTTGCGCGAAAACTCCTCCGCCACGATGCGTTGCGGTGTGGACATGCCATCGCCGATGAAAAGGACGACGTTGCGAGGCGTGTCCGCCAGTGCCACCGTCCCGAACAGCAGTAGAATTGGTACAATAGCTTTCATGATTACTTATTATACCATTTTACTGCTGTTCTGATTGTCCTTGGATTATGCTGATATTTTGCGGTCTTATATCAATATTTTGCTCTGTCGCATCAAGGCGGTTATCGCCGAGTACGGGTCGCTGCTGCCGCATACTGCACGTACGACTGCAAAATTGCGCGCCCCCGCATTCAAGACTGCAGGAAGGCGCTCTGCGTCGATTCCGCCGATCGCAACGGCAGGATGCGCCGCCGTCGCAATCATCCGCGCCATGGTGTCCAGCCCAAGCGTCGGATCAGGAATGTCCTTGGTCGGCGTGGCGTAAACCGGACCGACGCCGATGTAGTCTATCGGCTCCGTCCTGGAGGCTTCAACCTGCCGAGGATTGTGCGTCGAGAGACCGACAATCCGCAATTCGGGGAACCTTGCGCGCACTTCGGATGGCGGCATGTCGTCCTGCCCGACATGCACGCCGTCCGCTTCCGCCTCGACGGCAATCGTCGGATCGTCGTTCACTATGAACAACGTGCCGGTGCCTGCCGTGACGCGACGCATCTCGCGCGCTTCGCGGATTATTTCTTCGCGCGAAGCGTGCTTCATGCGCAGCTGTATGATCTTGACCCCAGCCCTGACGGCAGCTTCCGCGCACTTTGCGTAGCCGACGACCGGGTTTGTAATGACAAGATAGAAGCCGAAGTCCGTCACTTGCCGAGATCCTTTAGGATTATCTGCGCGACCTTGCGTCCGCTCTTGAACATTCCGCCAAAGATTGGTCCCATGCGGAATCCGCCCTGGACGTTGTTAGCGGCCATGCCGGAAGCGTAGAGTCCGGGATAGAGGCGCTTCGTGTTCTCGACGGTCGTGCGCTCGCCATCCTCCATCCACATGGGCTTTTCGCCAAGGATGCCACCAGTCGGTGAATCAATCTTGACCCCGGCCTTGTTGACGGCCTTGTTGATTATCTCGCTCGGGTGGCCCGTGCCGTCGATAAGCGCGCGGGTGGTGACGACGATTGGGTCGACATGCATCTCAAGCCGCGCAACCGGGTTCCAGTTTATGACGACGCCGCACACGATGCCGTTGTGGATTACGATATCCTCGACCTTGACGGCGTTGAAGATCGTAGCTCCCGCCTTGCGTGCGCCGAATATGAGGCCGGACGCCATTTCGACAGAATCGACCGTGTGGTAGGTTGCGTCGACCGGAACGGTCGTTATGCCGAACTCATGGAGTATCTCTGCCGCATCGTTCTGCACGACAACCTCGTTCATCAGCATTCCGCCGCCCCATGTTCCGCCGCCCGGCGCAAGTTTGGACTCGAACACCGCAACCTTAAGCCCTGCAAGCGCGAGATCGCGCGCCGCGACGAGTCCCGACGGGCCCGCGCCGACGATTGCGACATCAACCGCGAGGTTGTCCTGCAGCTTCTTGAAATAGCTCCGGACGATTGCGCCGGAGATCGTTTCTTCCATTACTTCCATTTGTATTCCTCTCTTTCTTTACTTTAAGATTTCAGACGTTCCATTTGGCGGCGCAGCCATCGACAAAGCCCAGCACGCCGCAGTTTTCGCCCACATAGTATGAAGACGCTATCGCCTTGTGGACGTACGCCTTGGCCCCTTCAACCGCAGCCTTGAGGTCGCGACCAAGTGCAAGCTCGGCCGCAAGGGCCGCCGCGAGCGAACAGCCTGTGCCGTGGGTTGATACCGGGTTCGCGATCCACGGCATGGTCGAGGCGAAGAAGTTTTTGCCGTCGAAAAGCGTGTCTTCCGCGGCCTCTAGGTCGCCAACGGCGTGTCCGCCCTTTATGAGCACCGCGCAGCCGAAAGTTCCGTTGAGGCGCCGCGCCGCTTCGCGAACATCTGCGCGGCAGCGAAGCGGCAGACCAGAGAGCGTTTCGGCCTCAGGCACATTCGGCGTAATCACGGTCGCAAGCGGAAGGAGCTTCTCCTTTAGCGCCTTGATTGCATCGTCCGTTATAAGGCGGGCTCCGCTTGTCGCGACCATCACGGGGTCGATTACCTTCGCGATATCGGCGTGCGCGCGCAGCTTTTCGGCGACAACCTCTATGACCGCCGGATTGGCGAGCATGCCGGTCTTGAGCGCTTTAATCGCGTAGATGCCAAGAACCGCATCGAGTTGCGCGGCCACGAAGTCCGGCGGCACGCCGTGTATAGCGGAAACGCCAAACGGGTTCTGCGCCGTCAACGCCGCGAACACCGTGCATCCGTGCAGGCCGTACGCATGAAATGCGCGAAGGTCGGCCTGGACGCCCGCATTGCCGCCGCTGTCGCTGCCGGCTATCGTAAGGCAGCAGGGCCTGCAATCGTTCATTTCAGTCCCTCCGCGAGCTTGCGTATGCG
>CAMZEN010000004.1 GCA_947305775.1 uncultured Verrucomicrobiota bacterium | reverse complement strand
GGCGCATTGTCGCCGGCGATTGCGCCATTCACTTTAACGCTGCCGCCATCCTCAATTGTCAGCACCGCGCCTGCCCCGTATGTATTGATGGCCGAACCTGTCGCAAAAGCACCGCTTACCGTGAGGTCAGCACCCGCGCCAAGGTAGAGTCCGCCATTTGCAGCCCATCCCTTTCCGGCAGAGATTTCGACTTCCTTCTCGACATATAGCCTGCCGTTGCTTCCCGTCGCGTCATCCGGCATCGCATCGGCAATCGCCACATTCTTCGCGGCAAGGTTGAACGAGCCGGCAAAGCCGGAGACGTCCTTTATCAGCACCTTCTCGTTATTGCCGCCGCCGGCAGTCGTCTGGAACGTGCCAGTGCCGGTCAAGATGTCGAAGGTCGATTGCGCACCGGTATTGCCGTTGTTCCAGGTAAGCGCAGGCGTTTCGCCATTATCAACGAGTTCAACCGTGTAGGGGAATTCCGTATTGGCCTTCAAATAGCCCGTAACGCCGTTGAGCCGGACTACGGAACTGGTGTTTGCCCAATAGCTCAAGTCAAGACCGGCAGCCGCATAGCCGGAGAACACCACGGTGCCCTTCCAGATGTCCGCAAAATACATGGCGGGCACTGTGTCGTCGTAATACCACTTCATGTTGTCGGCAAGGGAGCTGTCTACGTCGCAGCTGATCCCGAGCCCACTTTGCAAGCGCAATTTGCCCTCCGGCACAACTGTCGTCGGCGCGCACTTCAACGTAGCGATTGCAGCAATGGCCGCATTCCTGAACGTATCCACGGAAAGTGTCGCCGAACCGCTCGCCGCCGAAATATTCAGCTTGGTTCCGGTTACGAGCACATAGCCGAGATTGAAGTCTGACGCGAGGTTGAGCGTCATCTCCGAATCACCGACAGTGTCGTTGAAGATGACGTAATCGCCCGCGCTCGGCAAGCCCTGCGACCACCTCGCGGCATCCCAGAAATTGCCGGTCCCAGTATCCGAATCTGGCGTCCAGGTATTGGCGCTCGACGAGATGGAGTAGGTTGACTGGATGCTGGTCCAGGTTTGCAGCACATTCCCGGACTCATCCTTGAATACGACCGAGCCCCAACCCTGCATCGATATCGCCGAGGTGGCATATCCGTATGCGACCTGCGCTCTGGAAAGGATCAGATTGACGGTGCCGTTATCTATAACAACTCCCTTTTCCTGTCCGGCAGGAATGGTAACCGTGCCAGAATTGTCGAAATCACCAAGGCTGATATGGCCGTTAAAGCCGCTAAGATTGCCGAATGTCGGCGCGCTGCCTACAACCATTATGTAGCCGCTGCCCGTGATCGCCGCATCTACTGTCACATTGTTATCGATGTAAAGCTGCGTAGTGCCGCCGATATAAACCTTCGCCTTGCTGCCAAGGCTCCTAGCAAGCCGGTAAGTGGAGCGGTACGAATCGAAGTAGAGCGTGCCGGCGAAGTTGCTCATGTCCGCCGGGAGGTTGACAGTGACGGACGGCGCCCACTTAAGCGTTCCCGTGAAGTTGTCCAGGCCCTGGAACGTGAAAGATCCGCCGCCGACCGTGTCGGCAAGCGTGATCGTGCCTGTGCCGCAGAACGCACCGGTGCCGAAAGTCACATTCTGGCCCTTGGCGTCGAGCGTGGTCGTGCCGCAGAACCACACCGCATTGTTCGCGGCGGTTTCGACGATGTCATACGTGCCGCCCAGCTCCTGACGCATGGAGTTGAAGCGAAGCATCAGGTTTTTGTAGGCTTCGGTGCCGTCGTCGTTGGCGGCAACAAGGGTGAGGATCAGCATGTCGCCGTCCCAGTCCTTCGCCATCGTGGTCGCGTCGACATTGATTGTCCAGCTGCCGTTGCCGTTGTCTGCGGTGCTGACCTTATTGTCCGGAAGGACGGTCAGATGGCTGGAATACGTCTTGAGACTGGTCACAGAGGTCGAGCAGGTGACGTCTATCGTATTCGTGACGCCGCGTCCACATTCGATGTAGAAGCCCTGCTGGACAAGGTCGATTCCGCAAGCAACTGAAGAGACACCAATAATTTCAGGCGCTGCCTTGGGCTCGCCGATTGTCGTGGTCGCGCTGTTGGAGCGGACCTCGGAGCCGTCGTTCATAAGCGGAGTGACGGTGAAGGTGTACACTCCGCCATTTTCAAGGCCAGTTGCAGTGTAGGTCGTCGTCTCATCGTGAGTGGAAACCGTATCACTTGTCGTCGCGCCGCCAGCCTTTGCGATTTCGACCGTAAAGCCAGTCGTGCGGTTCGTGTAGCAAGGGGCAATGTGCCATTTGAGGGTAACATCGCTCGTGCTCACCTTGGCAACTGGCTCGAACTGCACGATCTTCTGCGGACGGTAGCCGGTCTGGAAGTCGGCGAGTCTGCCGCCTGACGTGCTTTCCGTCACCGCCGTCAGGAGGTTGACCCAACCCTCTGGGCTGCCCCAGCCATAGTTGATGTTAATATAGTGGACTTCGCTGTCGGTTCCCTCGTTTTCGATTGCGTAGCCATCGACGACCATCTGGTGTCCCGGGGAGTTGACCTGTATTGGAGATCCAAAGTCAAGGTCGGCCTTGATTGCGTTCCAAAGGTTGGTGTAGCCGTCGCGCCAGTAACTCATGACAGGACCGCGCTCAAACCAATAGTCTTCGGCATAGTTGCAGAGCTTCTGCGTGCCGCCGGAAGCGCCGGGCTTGTAGCTCATGCCGGTCAAAGACTGCATCCATAAAGAGAGGAATGCGGTCTGATAAGTCGCTTCTTTGTCCGTCGCCCATGGAGTCGAAGCAGGCGACGGGGCGTAGGCCACCACCTTGTCGTAGTTGAACGGCACGCGACCATCCGGACGCATGACGTGCTCCGAGTATTCGCCCAGCGAGTTCCTGAGGCCATGCGCTCCTTGGCGCGACTTCTCGTAGCGGTAGGGCCAGCGCCAGTAGCGGTGTTCCTGTCCCGCCGCCGTCGCCATGCATCCGCAAAGGCTGGAGAGCGGCGAAAGGTCGTTGAACGGCGCGCCCTGTCCCCAGCCGCAGTTCATGAGCGGGCCGACGACGCCGGTCGTGCCGGACGGCGCGGCCTTGAGCAGCGCACGCTTCTTGGCAACTGGCGCAGTGTACTTTGCCCAGTCGGCATTGTCGGCGGCTGATTCGTCGGCCTCCTTCTCCGCGACCATCATGCTGTCGCCAGTCAGCTTGGCGGCGAAAGGCGAACCTACTTCGGGTTCTACGAAGTCCTGCGTAGAGAAGAACGCTATCGGCGCGCACTTCGTGGAGCCTGCGACCTCGATATAGCCGGACGGCGCGAGGTGGGCGATCCAGAGCGAGCCGTATGCCTCAACGGCATCGACGCTTCGCCCTGCAAGAATCGTCTTTGCGACCGAGCTTTTTGCGAGGAACCCTTCGGCAACGGCTCGCACAACGTCTTCACCGACCATTTCGGCGTGTGCTAGGAATGCGCCAATGGCGACGGCCAAGGCAACGAGACACGACAGCATTTTTCTATGCATAACACCCCTTCTGATACAATCGCAGTTAGGAAAAATTATACCAAAAATCCCTTTCGTAGACAACGACAGGCAGAGGCGTAATTATGAAGCAACTCCCTATTTGATTAACATTCGCAATATCACAAAATGCCAACCGCTAACAATGAGTGGAAAGTGCAAGTTACTGGCGTATTACATCCAAAAATGCACACCTAATGTGATAACTGTTCGCAGGGCAAGGTGGTTTGGTGCGCAGCAAAATTACAAATGCTGCGCAGCATAGACATAAAAGCAAGACAGGCGTGGTTAACCACGCCTGCCCTACTACTCTTAGTACGGGAAAATTACTTTTCTTCTTCGCCGTAGCCCTTCGACTTGAGATAGTCGACGACCTTGCCGACTGTCGTGAGCTTCTCGGCATCCTCTTCAGGGATGGCCGCGCCGAATTCTTCCTCGAACGCCATGATGAGTTCGACCTGGTCGAGTGAGTCTGCACCAAGATCGTCGATGAACGACGCCTCGGCCGTAACCTGTTCGGCGTTGACGCCGAGCTGCTCGACTATGATGTCTTTTACGCGATCTTCAAGCTTTCCTGCCATGATTTTTTTGCTCCTTGTGATTTGGATGTTTGTATTATACTATATTTCGGTCGGGTTGCGCAAGGGGGTACTTACCCTAGCATCCCGCCGTTTACCGAAATGATCTGTCCGGTCACGTAGCTCGCATCTTCGCCCGCGAGCCACGCCACCGCCTTGGCGATGTCGTCCGCCGTGCCGAAGCGCTTCAATGGAATCATATCCATATAGCTCTTCTTCACGTCATCGGGAAGGACATCCGTCATCTTGGACTGGATGAAGCCGGGCGCGACCGCGTTGCAGCGGATGTTGCGCGAGCCGAGCTCCTTCGCTGTCGTCTTGGTCAGCGCAATCACACCGCCCTTCGACGCCGTGTAGTTCGCCTGGCCGGCGTTGCCCATGATGCCGACGACGCTGGCGATGTTGATGATCGAGCCGCCGGCCTGCGAGCCGTCCGCAGCCTTGTTCTTCATCATCGGCCTCGCGACGGCGCGCGTGAACAGGAACGTGCCCTTGAGGTTGACATTGAGAACCGCGTCCCAGTCTTCGTCGCTCATGCGCATCAAGAGTCCGTCCTTTGTGATGCCGGCGTTGTTGACCATGATGTCCACCTTGCCGAAGTCGGCGATCACGGACTTCACGCACGCATCGACCTCCTCGCTGACCGCGACATTCACACCGTAGCCCTTCGCCTTGACGCCAAGAGCCTCAAGCGCCTTCACCGTCTCATCGCACCATTCGGCCTTGAGATCGCATATCGCAACATCAGCACCTTCGGAAGCGAGCCTCTTCGCTATCGCCGCGCCGATTCCGCGCGCCGCGCCGGTGACTATCGCAACCTTGCCTTTTAGATTCGACATTGATTTTTCCTTTCGTTGATTATAATATCGTTGACTTGATCCTCTCAACCAAGAGCGGCGACCGTCTCACCGAGGCTGGCGAGGTCGGCCACGTTGCAGGTGGCGAGCGCCGCATCGATCTTCTTGACGAGGCCCGAGAGCACCTTGCCGGGACCAAACTCGACGAAGCGGGTGCAGCCGAGCGACTTGGCGGTCTCTACGTCCGCAGCCCAGTTGGTTGTGCCGGTGACCTGCTCGAGCATCGTCGCCTTGATGACCGACGGATCGCTTGAATGAGGCTTGCCCGTTACGTTTGAAAGCACGGGGAATTTCGGCGAGGAGAATGTCACCGTGTCTAGGACAGGCGCAAGCTTCTCACGGGCGGGCGCCATGAATGGAGAATGGAACGCACCTGCCGTAGCGAGCGGAATGGCGCGCTTGATGCCGAGCTCCTTCGCGGCGCCGGCGGCGGCAGCGATCGCATCCTTCGAGCCGGAGAGCACCTGCTGTGCGGACGAGTTGACGTTTGCGACGGTGCAGCCGGTCTTTTCGCAAAGAGCCTTGAGCTGCTCGGCGCTTGCGCCGACGATGGCGATCATTCCGCTCGGCGTCGCCTCGCAGGCCTCCTGCATGAAGCGACCACGAGCCTCGAGAACCTTCAACGTCGAATCGAAGTCGAGAACACCCGCTACGCAAAGTGCGCCCCACTCGCCCAGCGAGAGACCGGCGGCGCACGCGAAATCGGTCTTGCGAGCCTTCTGCAGCGCGAGATACGCGGCATAGCTCGTAACGAATATGGCGGGCTGGCAAATGTTCGACTTGGTGAGCTCCTCCGCAGGACCCTCAAAGCATATCTTCTTGAGGTCAAAGCCAAGAACGGCGTTTGCCTTGTCAAAGAGGGCCATCGCCTCGGCGTCGGCCTCGGCGAAATCCTTGCCCATTCCCGGAACCTGGGCTCCCTGGCCCGCAAATATGCAGCAATCTGACATCATTTACTCCTTATGTGTGTTTGGAACATTATATCATATTTCACCCCTGGATGCGGCGGAGAACGGACTTTATCGAAGTCCACATATCCTTCTTTATCTGCTGCACCGCAGGGGTAACCGTGCTGAACCGCTGTATGTAAGCCGGCGAATACGTCACGAGCACATTCGGCGAAAGCGGCGTGGCAACCCATTGCCCCGGCGCGGCGCTGACGCCCGGGAACCACTTCTTCAAGGCCAGCCCGCCAAGCACGACGTAGGCCTTCGCGCGCGGCACCGCCCCTTCCGTCACGACCGGCGCGGTCTCGGGAGTCTTTCCGAGCGCCGCGACGATTTTCGCCATCATCTCTTCGCACGGGGGCGAGAGAGGCTTGTCGTGGAGGAAGACAATGTCGGCAATTGCGGATGATGGCGAAGCCTGCTTGGCGCGTTCTACCGGCGCGACCGCAGGCGCGGCTGTAATCGGCGCTGCCGGCGCGGCTAAGGGCACGGTCTCAGGGACTCTGGATGGCTGCGCAAGCAACGAGCGGTCGCATTCAACAACACGGACGCCGAGCTCGCGCTCTAACGCAAGCTCGGCAGCCAATCCGTCTAGTATGTATTCTAGCGCGGTCACGCCTTCTTAGGCTTGTTGAACCCGTAAGGGTTCTTCTTCTGCCAGCGCCAGGCGTCCTTGCACATCTCGTCAATGCCGCGCTCGGCCTTCCAGCCAAGCTCCTTGAGCGCGAGCGAAGGATCGGCCCAGCACTCGGCGATGTCGCCGGGGCGGCGAGGGCAGATCTTGTATGGAACCTTGCGCTTGGAGGCCTTCTCGAAAGCCTTTACGACCTGCAGCACGGAGTATCCGTTGCCGGTGCCGAGGTTGTAGATCTTAAGGCCAAGCTTCGGCTCCTTCTCGAGCTTCTCGATCGCCTTGAGGTGTCCAAGGGCAAGATCAACGACATGGATGAAGTCGCGCACGCCCGTGCCGTCCACCGTCGGATAGTCGTTGCCGAACACGTTGAGCTCGGGCAGGCGGCCGACCGCGACCTGCGCCACGTAGGGAAGCAGGTTGTTGGGGATGCCTGCAGGATCCTCGCCGATGAGACCGGACTTGTGCGCGCCGATCGGATTGAAGTAGCGGAGGAGAATCACGTTCCACTCGGGGTCCGCCTTCTGGACGTCCTTGAAGACCTGCTCCATCATGAGCTTCGTCCAACCGTATGCGTTGGTGCAGCCGGGGGTCGGGAAGTCTTCGCGGATCGGCACGGACGCGGGATCGCCGTAGACCGTCGCGGAGCTGGAGAACACGATGTTCTTGCAGCCGTGGTCGGCGAGGCACTTGAGAAGCGTGAACGTTCCGCCAAGGTTGTTGTTGTAGTACTTGAGAGGAATCTTGGTGGACTCGCCCACGGCCTTGAGCGCGGCGAAATGGATGGTCGCGTCGAAGTGTCCCTCGGCATCGAGAACAGCGTTGAGCTTCTTCTCGTTGCGGATGTCGACCTTATAGAATTTGGGCTTCTTGCCGGTAATCTTCTTCACGCGGAGAAGCGATTTCTTTGAGCTGTTGCAGAGGTTGTCGACGATAACAACGTCATGCCCCGCATTGAGCAACTCCACTACAGTGTGGCTACCGATGAATCCGGCGCCGCCGGTTACGAGAATCTTCATGTTTTAGGGTCCTTTCGTTCTGATGCAAACATTATACCATATTATGCACTGTTAATGCAAAATCACAAAACCGCGCCGGTCCGCCATCACTGGCGTAGACGCCCGTCCAGAATCCCGGTCATCTCCTTCAGACGGGATTGCTGCAACTCGTCGCCCGAAAGATCGCGCTCTTCGAACGGATCTTCGACGACATTGTAGAGCCTTACCTTCGCCCCTTCTCCGCCTTCGCGCATCCGCGTTCTGAGGGCCACGTAGTCGCCGACGCGCACCATCTGCTGAAGGCCCCTAACCGAGCCCTTCCGCGCCTGAAACTCGTTGAACGCCTCCGTTCCCCCGCCCCACGGGAACTCGTACTGCGTGTAGACCAGCGACGGCTCACCCTTCTCGCCTTCCCAGCGCGGCAATAGCGACACTCCATCGCAAAGCTCGGGCTTCCCGACCCCGCCGATTTCCGCCAGCGTCGCCATCCAGTCGTGGAACTGCGACGGCGCGGCGTCCACGGTGCCCGGGTTTATCCTCGCAGGCCAGTAAGCTATCGCGGGAACGCGCATCCCGCCCTCGAACACGTCGCGCTTCATCCCGTCGAAGGGTCCGGCGGATCCGAAGGTGCGCGGATCAACCCCGTATTCATTTGCAGGACCGTTGTCGGAAGTGAATATTATCAGCGTGTCGCGGTCGATGCCGTGCGATTCAAGGTGACGCATGAGGTCGCCTAACGCGTCGTCAAAGCGGGTTATGCTCGTGGCATAGCGGGCGGCGACGGGAGGAAGGTTCGCATACTTTGGATCGATCCACGTGTTGCGGGCTTCAAGCGGTTCCTTTTCGAGCGGCCACGACACCCCGCCTTCGGGGTATGGACGCCCAGGAACGTGGATGGGCTCCTTGCAAGAGAGGGTATCGTCCGATTTCGCCGAACCGTGGACAGTATTGACCGCAAGATACATGAAGAACGGCTTTTCTGGGTCGCGCGCCATATGGTCGGAAATCAGCTGCTTGGCCTTTGCCGCAAAAAGGTCGGTGGAGTATATCCCCTCGGCCGATGCAGTCGCGTTCGCGCGGTTTTCCGTTATGCCCATGAAGGCGCCGCGGATGTGTCCCTCGTAGTGGTAGTATGTGTGACCGGCCATATGGTCGAGGAAGCCATAGAAATAGTCGAAGCCCTTGTCGAGCGGGTGGGACGAAACCGCCTCGCCCGATTCCCCTCCGCCAGCTATGCCCCACTTGCCCACCGCCCACGTCGTATAGCCCGCGCCCTTCATGACGGTACCGAGGGTGTCGCGCTCCGTGAAAGGACGGTCGAAGCAGTTGTCCCTGAGCGAGCACATGCCCTGCACACGACCGAGGAGAAGCGACGCCCTGGACGGAGCGCACACCGGCGCCGCGCAGTAGTGGCTCGTCATCGTAACGCCTTCGCGGGCCAAGCGGTCGAGGTTTGGGGTGAGAATCCTAGCCTGCGAAGCCTCACGCGCGCGCGCCTGCCATGTAAAGCCGGTATCGCCGTAACCGAGATCGTCCGCGAGAATGAAGATGATGTTTGGCTTCTCTCCGCGTCCTGCGGCAAGCGAAGCCAACGCAAGCGCGACGACAACACACATGACGGCAACCCGCCTGATTGCAACACGTCCCTTTGCGATATGTTCGTTCATAGTGGTTTCAATTATACCAAAAATCTCCTTGCCGCTGACGACGGCACAAGAACAACGGAAATGGTATAATGCCTAACAACCGAAAGGAGACGGCACAGGTCATGAAGAAACACGATCAACTCAGAAAGATCGAGTTCGTAAGGAACTTCACAAAGCACGCTGCCGGCAGCGTGCTAGTCAAATGGGGCGACACGTGGGTGCTATGCACGGCCAGCGTAGAGGAGAAGGTGCCGCCGTTCCTGAAGGATACGGGCAAGGGCTGGGTTACGGCGGAATACTCGATGCTCCCCTCGTCGACCGGAGGCGGACGAAAGGAGCGAGACATCAAAAAGCTCAAGCTCGACGCTCGCTCGACGGAGATTCAACGTCTCGTAGGACGCGCCCTGCGCGCCGCGGTGGATATTACCAAGCTCGGAGAGCGCCAGATAACCATCGACTGCGACGTTCTTCAAGCGGACGGCGGAACGCGCTGCGCCTCGATAACCGGCGGCATGGTGGCGCTTGAAGACGCGATCGCAAAGCTTGTCGCCGAAGGCAAGCTGTCAGAAAATCCTATAATCCATAGAGTCGCCGCCGTGTCTGTGGGTGTATGCAACGGAATCCCGACGCTGGATCTCGACTACGCCCACGACTCCACTGCGGAAGTGGACCTCAACGTCGTCATGACGGACGACGGCAGATATGTCGAGCTTCAGGGAACGGCAGAGCACAAGCCCTTCACAGAAGAGTCCCTCGACGCCCTTCGCGCCCTCGCCCGCAAGGGCCTAAAGAAGATTTTCTCCAAGATGGGACGATGAAGCGGGGCCTGGTACTTGAAGGCGGAGGCATGCGCGGGCTTTTCACAGCCGGCGTCCTTGACGCCCTCATGATGCACGGCGAGAAGTTCGACGGGCTGATCGGCGTCTCCGCCGGCGCCTGCTTCGGCTGCAACTACAAGAGCAGTCAGGCAGGGCGCGTAATCAGGTACAACAAGCGCTTCGCCAAGGATCCTCGCTACTGCTCCTGGACGTCACTCCTGAAGACCGGCGACCTCTTCGGCGCGGACTTCTGCTACCGTGAACTGCCGATGGAGCTGGACGTCTTCGACGCAGCTGCGTTCGAGGCCGACCCAATGGAGTTCCATGTAGCCGTGACAGACTGCGCGACAGGCGAGGCCGTATACAAGAAGCTCGACAAAGCCGACGAAACTGCGTTCAGGTGGATACAGGCGTCGGCGTCAATGCCGCTGGTGTCGCGTCCCGTAGCAATAGACGGTCGCGAATACCTCGACGGCGGACTTTCGGACGGAATACCGCTTAAACACTTCGAAGACCTAGGCTATGGGCACAATCTGGTAATCACCACCCGTCCGCACGGCTACCGCAAGTTCTCAAGCAGACGCATATGCCTCCTGAAGCCATTTCTTCGCAACCACCCCGCCGTCTACAATGCACTCAAGACGCGGCACATCTGGTACAACAAGACCCTTGAATACATCGACGCACAAGTCGCCGCAGGCAAGGCAGAACTGATAGCGCCCAAGGAGCCATTGCCGATATCGCGCGTGTGCCACGACCCGGAGGTCATGCAACGCACCTACGACATTGGGCGCGAGGCGGGCGAAGCCTACCTTAAGCTACCTTAACGACGGACCGTAATGCGCGATGGTGCGCCGTTAGCCCTGAGCGATGGCGAATACATTGCCTCAACGGACGTCCCGGGAAGCGTGAATTCGCCTGCCGAAACGACGCGCACCGGGTAATAGAATTTCGCCTCATCGCCCTTGCCGAACGAGAACTTCTTCGAGAAGACCAGCATTCTGTCGTCGCGAGCATCGCTCCTCATAACCCAGTCGACGCCCTTCTTCTCGCACCAGCTGAACTGCGTCGGATCAAGTGGAGAGTGGATCGGCTCGATTGCGCCGGCGAAGAGGTCCTCTACGACAAGATCCGACAGCTCGCGTGAGCTATCCGTCTTAAGCGTGAGCTCTACCACAAGCATTTCGCCGTGGACAAGCGAGGTCATGTCGGCGGGCGATCCCTCCGGCGTGAAGAAACGCCGCGCAATGGCGATTCCGCTCGACTCCTCCTTGACGCTGTCCAGTTCGGGCAACGTCAGCGCGCCCCACGTCACGAACGCGGTCGCGTCACCGCAGTTCACGATGCTGATCGCGCCAGGTCCCTCGTCAACGCCATCGTCCATCCTATATGTACCACGGTTCTCGATGTCGGCAAGGATGTTGGCCCCCTGCACCGTCACCTTGGGATCTCCGTCCTTTGGCGGATGGCGGCTGTAGTATGCGCCGAGCGCGAGGAGCGCATGCGCATTCGTCTCCGTCGTGCCCCAGCTGAACTTTGCGTTGTCGCGGTTCGACTCAAGATACTCCACAAGAGGAAGAATCCTGTCGTCGTCCGGATTCAGCTCAAGAAGTGCCATAAGCGCGAACGAAGCCTCCTTCACGGACGCCGGCGAAAGCGCGTTCGCGATAAGATCCTCCGCACGCCGACGGTCCCCAATGGAAACAAACGCACGTGCGAGGCGCGAACGAGACAGAAGCGACAGGCTGCCCCGACCGTCATAAAGCCGGAACATGCGGTCCTTCTCGGGTGCGCCGGCAAGCGCCAGCGTGTGGCAGGCATATGCGGAGACGGTATCGTTAGTGGACATCGCCCAGCGGCCAAGGAACTTCATCACGCGCTCTTTGGCGACGGGATTCAGGGCTATGCCGCCCTTCTCTGCCTCTACGAGGAAATGCGCAGCGTAGAGAGAGACCTCCCGATCCCATGGGGCGTAGTTGCAGTCGGGCCACATCACGAAATCGTTTGCACGCACCATCGACTCGACGCGCTTCACGCCGGCGACAACGTAATCGGTGCGTTCGCCGGCCTTTGCGCTACCCAGCGAATTCAGAATTCCGCCCGAAGACACTAGCGGGAATATGCGCGACGCAGTCTGCTCAAGGCAGCCGTGCGGATAATCCGCAAGCCATTCCAGCGCGGAGACGAGTTCGCCCATCGGAGAACCGGAGACAACGACTACGCGGCGGCTTGCGTTCGCGGCGGGGAACGCCGCGCTCGCGCCCGGCTCCAGGCGCAGCACGCCTGCGCACTCGCGCCACGCGACCGCCGGACGCACCGGCAGGTTGATCATCGTATTGTGGCTCTCGCCGAAGCCCTGCGTCGAGAAACGTATGTATCCCTCGCCAGTCCTCGTGCCCCTTGCGCGGAAGAAGAGGTTGGTGGAGGCGTCCTTCGCCAGCATGACAGTCCCCTTCACCTCCGGCATCTCTACGGCATGCCACGCCCTGACCTCGTAGAAGACTTCGCCATCTTCGCCGCTTCTGTTTGAAAGCGGCAGCGTAAACTCGAATTCATCGCCGGGCGCAACGAACCGTGGCGCATCGGGCTGCATCACGAGCTTAGGCGTCACCTTTCTGTGGATGGACGCCGATCCCGAGGCGGACCGCGTGTAGACGACCGCCGTAACGCGCACCTCTCCCACGAACTCCGGCAGTTTGAAGGATGTCGTAGCGCGCCCGTTCTCAAGCGGAACCTTCGCCTGCCACATGGCCAGCGGCTTGAAGCGGCGCGTCGGAACCGGGCTCACGCGCCCGAGCATCTCCGCGCCAAATCCTCCGCCCGTCTTTACGCCGCTCGCAGAAAGACCGTCGTCAAGCACAGGCAACAGCTTGCTATAGAGGTCGTAGAGCGGATGGTCTGCCGTGCGAGGTTGCGCAAAAAACTTTATGGGATCTGGCGTCTCCTCGCCAGTCAGTATATTTATTCCTTCATCAACCACCGTTATGACGGCCACTGCGCCCTGCGCATCGCCGCCAGCCGAGACGGTAGCCTCAACTACCGCGCCGCCTTCACCCTTGGACGGCATGCGAACGGACGCATCCACAGCGACGTCAAGTTCGTCCTCGGGCCTGCGCACGACCACAGTGGTCTCGCCATGCGCCCTGAACGCAAGATGACGCGCATTCGCGCCAAGCCCCTGCACCACCGAGATTGTCACGTCAACGTTTGGCGCCCACGACGGCTCGACGGTCCTCAGCGAAATCTCGCTTGTCGCGTTGGTCAGGGCGACTACTTCGGTGTATACCTCGCCATCCCGGAACACTCCAAGAAGCGCAGCCCCCGTAAAAGGAGACTTCACGATAAGGCGCGGCGTTTCGCCTGGACGGTAGAAGGCCTTGTCGGGACGAATCGAAACCTCGGTGGGGTTCGCAAGAGGAGCGCGCACAGCGTCGTCGCCCCAGTCGCTAAGGTAGAAGGTCTTGCCGAACGACACGCCCGTCGCCGCATCGGTGAGCGTAAGCGCGTAGTCGCCGCATTCGCTGAGCGGCAGCGTGAATTCCGCAACGCCGTTCGTTGAAGTGGTCAGCTTAACGTCGTCTATTGTGACTGTTCTGGTGCGGGTGGCATCCCAAGTGCTCCAGCCGTCTTCACGCTGACGATACGAATACACGGTTTCAATGCGCTCGATCTTCATGTCGAGAGTCTTGGCCTCGGTTACGCATGAGCCATCCGGCAAAACGCACACGAGCGAAATGTGCGGCGCTCCAATTTCCGGCATTCTCAACCACTCAGGCAGGGTCGTCCCGATGTAGTACGGGTAATAGTGGAGTATCTCGCTCTTGCGCGCCGTCGCGGGCCGCCCGCCATCCTCGAAAACTGTGCCCTGGCCGGTGGCGCGAATAGCAGCCTTCGGAAGTCCACTGTCGGCCCAGAGCGGCGCATCGAACATGCAACGGCCATCCTCGTCGAGCGTCCTGCGCGACAGGCGTCTGAAGCTCGGCTTGAGGCCAAGGTCGTCGTTGCCGAAGAAGAAGCCCTTCCACTCCGCAGGAGCAAACGGCACATCCTCGAACACTATCGCACCTTCAACGCCGAGCGAACGCGCCGGCCCGCCGTAAAGATGCTCCGCCGACACGGTAAAGGCGAAGTTTGAAGGCGCCGCCATCCCGTCGGCTTCAACGGCCACCCTTATCTGCGGCGGCGCGAACTCCTCTATCTTTATGTCGCGCACGCCTAGGGTGCGCCCGTCTTTGCCGGGCGTCTTTAGAATCAGCTGCCATATGCCGCTGGGCTGCTCCGCCGGCACAACAAACCTGTCGTAGGCGATCGAACCGGAGGCATCCGGCATCAGCGTTATGCGCGAGTAGTCGGCGCCTTGCGGATTGCGCAGCACGACCTCCGCCGGGAATGGCGACGGCGCCTGTCCACGCCCATCGCGAAGCAGTGCATGCATGAATATCCGTTCATCATGACGGTATATTCCGCGCTCCGACCACAGGAATGCAGTGCATTCGCGGGGGGCCAGATATTCGTCGCGCGCTCCCTCGGGATACGTTTCGTCGACCTGCATCGACGAGCGAAGAGCCATGAACGACATGTCGTCGGCGTTTTCTGCGATGGCGACGACGGCAAAAGGTTCGCCCTTTGCGACGCGCGCGGCACTGCACCATCCGTTTTCGTCGGTGCGCCCTTCAGCAATGCGAATGTTGGCCGAAGAATAAACCTCTATCCATGCGTTGGCCACGGGGAGTCCCGTAGTAAGCGACGTCACCCATACACCGACGCCATCTTTTGTGCGGCGGACGCTTAGACCGAGATCAGAAACGCAGACAAGCTTGTACCTGTTCGGATTTGGACGGTAGTCGTCGTCATCCCACCAGTAGCGGCGGCGATCGTTTCTCGGTATATCGGCGCTGCGCACCGAAACAAGATAGACGCCGTTCGAAAGCCCACCGTCGCCCACGGCGAGCGCGACCCTCAGCGTCTCTTTTTCGTTCGGCCTGTTCACGCACCTTACTGTGTTCGTCTCAGGCTCGCCGCCAAGCTCTTCCGTCGATTCCTCGTCTGCGCTGTCGTGCCAGCTATGCGCGTACACGCTCTCTTCGCGCGCCAGAAGCTGCACGAGATTGCGCGGCTCGATTCGGCGAACTTCGGTATAGACGTTCGTAACGTTGATCGCGTCCACCGCAACGGAGCGCACACCTCCAGGCGGCAGGTAGCGTCCATCGTTCGCGAATCGAACGCACGGGTCGGCGTCCTTGCGGTTGAAGGTCATGCTCCAGTCTTCTGCAAGCGCACCCTTGCTGAAAGTGTCCGCGCTGTTTCCGTATAGCGGCAGCCCCTTCCTTACAAGCAGCTTGACGTCTGTCCTGTAAGCAAAATCACCCGTCACATGCAGGTGCGGTTCGTACTTGGACGTCTTATGGTTGAATTCCGCATGATAGCTGAAACCCACCACACCCTCGTTAAGCGGCGAAACCTCGACATAGCGGCGAACGGCGTCCATGTCGGGACGCTCCGCAAGGTGAATGTTGAGGAGACTGTCCCTGTTGTATTCAACGCCCAATACCTTCATCTCCGGCACGGCAGGCTTTGCCGGCTCATTCTTCTTCTCTTCCTCCGCTATGGCTTTCTTGACGCGCTCGTCTTCTGTCTCGTCCTGACCGGAGGTTTCGACGGCCTTCTCTTGTTTTGGCCTGTCGCACAATTCCGCTTTCGTCGTCAATATCTGGCAATCATGCTGCTTCTCGTAGGCCTTTACCTTCAAAAGAGTCCAGCTTAAGGCAATAAGCGACGAAAGGGCGATTGCCGTAGTCGCAGCCAACCACCCCGTGATGAATTTATTGTTCATTGCTACTTTATTCCGTTCTTTACTCGAATCTTCTGTCCAATCATAAGCTTGCTGAGCTCTTTTATCGACTTTCCGTTCAGCTCAGCAAGCTCGGCAAGAGTGCTGTCATCCAGCTTTGCGATTTTGGAGAGGTTGTCGCCGGCCTTTACCACATAATACTTTTCATCGCTCGTGACAGGCGCATGGACGGCACCTTGCTCCGAAGCGATCGAGTCCGTATTGGCCGCCGTGCGCGGCTCGCTTGAGCCGGTCGCCACCTGCTGTTCGCCGGATACGACGGCATCATCTTGCGACCGACCCGCCACGACATTGGATTCTGCCGCGACTGCAGGCTTAGGGAGCGGCTCAGGCTCCGAACCGCCAGCAATCGCGCCAAAGCCGAGCAAGGCCACAATCAAAAGAACATGCAACCCCAGACTCGCGGCAATCGCCACGGTCCAGAGTATCGCACGATCAGACTCCATCGTTAAAGCGCTCCTCAGTCTGCCACGGGAACGGCAGGCGCCAGCGTTTCAAAATCTACCGTGGAGCCGACATAGCCGGACATCACCTTGGCGAGCTCGGCGCGGACGCGGGCGAACTCGTTGCAAAGCCAGAATTCGAGCGCCGCCTTCTTGTAGTCGTACTTCTCGGCGAGCTTCACGAAAAGCGCCGCGACTATGAGGGCGATGCCAGCGTCGACGAGCTTGCGGGCGGAGAGGTCGTGATAGACCTTCGCGTCCTCGCGTCCCTTGACGTAGGCAACCGCCTCGTCGAGGTCGGCGAGAAGCTTCGTCATGCGCGGATGCTGAGCGCTCCAGCCTTCTCCAAGGATGTCGTCAAGAACGTCGTGGACGAGCCCACCAGTCACGCCCGCGATCGCCGCGACGACCTGAAGCTGCGAGGTTCCCTCGTAGATCGTCGTGATGCGGCTGTCGCGCAGGTAGCGCTCGCAGGGATAGTCCTTCATGAAGCCCGAGCCGCCGAGAACCGCTATCGCGCCCTGCGCATTGCGCATGGACATCTCGGAGCCGTAGTACTTCGCCATCGGTGTAAGCATCTTGTTGAACGCGGCGACCTTCTTGAGGCGCGTCCTGACGGCGGGAGCCTCGGGCGAGCCCTTGATCGCCTCGAACTTGCGGCCAAGGCCGGTCTCGAGGTCGACGTTCTTCGCGGCGTAGTAGGTAAGCGCGCGCGACGCCTGGAGCTCGACGGACATCGTCGACATAAGCTCGCGGAGCGCCGGGAACGTATCGATCGTAACGCCGAACTGCTTGCGCGAGGCGGCGTAGTCGCGGGCCGCGCGATAGGCGGCCTCGCCGATGCCGGTGCCCTGCGCGGCGATGCCCATGCGCGCGCCGTTCATGAGAGCCATCACATAAGTGATGAGGCCGCGCTTGCGCTGGCCGATGAGCTTCGCGGGCGCCTCGGTGAACACCATTTCGCAGGTGGGCGAGCCGTGGATGCCGAGCTTGTTCTCAAGGCGGCGAACCTTCACCCAAGGCCCCTTCTCGACGAGAAGGCAGCTCAGGCCGCGTCCGTCGCTGAACTCGGGCTCGGTGCGGGCGAGAACGAGAAGCACCTCGCCGCAGCCGTTCGTAATGAAGCGCTTGACGCCGTTCACGAACCAGTTGCCGTTCGCGTCCTGATAGGCCGAAGTCTTTACGCTCTGGAGGTCGGAGCCCGCGTCCGGCTCGGTAAGCACCATCGCGCCGGTCCACTCGCCCGAAACGAGGCGCGGAACATAATCCTTCTTGATCTGCTCGTCGGCGAACCAGTTGATCGTCTCGGCGATTCCCTGAAGACCGAAGAGGTTCATGAGACCCGCGTCGCCGCGGCTGACGATATCGTTGCAGGCCGTAAGCACCGTGCAGGGCATGTTGAGGCCGCCCAGGTAGTACGGAATCGTGACGCCCATGAGACCGGTCTTGCCGAAGAGCTCAATCGCGAGCTTCATGCCGGGCGCACGTGTCACGGACCCGTCCTCGTTCAGCGTGTTGCCGACGAGGTCGGTCTCCTCCGCGAGCGGGGCGATGCGATTCGCCATGATGTCGCCGCAGAGATCGATCGCACGCTTGTAGTTGTCGATCGCGTCCTCGGCGCTAGTCGGGGCGAAGTCGTATTCCTTTGCATACTTGAAGTCCTCCTCAAGAAGCGTCGCGACTTCCCTCAAATCGAGAGCGTCGATTACGTTCTCGATATCCTTGTTGTCCTTGTAGAAATTTGCCATTGCATTTCCCCCTTATGCCTTGATCGCCTTGATGAGCTTGGGAATGACGACGTTGAGGTCGCCGACGATGCCGTAGTGAGCAACCTTGAAGATGGGCGCGTCCTTGTCGGTGTTGATCGCGATGATCTTCGCGGAGTCCTGCATGCCCGCGAGGTGCTGCACCGCGCCCGAGACGCCGCAGCTGATCATCAGCGCGGGGCGCACCGTTACGCCCGTCTGTCCGATCTGGCGCTCATGCTCGCAGTAGCCGAGGTCTACCGCCGCGCGGCTTCCGCCGACCGCTCCGCCAAGGGCGTTCGCGAGGTCGTGGAGCAGCTTGAAGTTCTCTTTCGAGCCGACGCCTGCGCCGCCGCAGACAATGATGCGCGAACCCTTGAGGTTCACGGTGGAGACGCGGCGGACGATTTCGAGCACCTCGACAGGAATCTCGACGCCTTCAAGGTGCGAGTCGTGCTTCACGAGCTCGCCCGTGCGGCCGGGCTCTGGAGGCAGGGGCTTCATCACGCCCTCGCGCACCGTCGCCATCTGCGGCCAGTTGTAGGGGTTGACGATCGTGGCGATGATGTTGCCGCCGAAAGCGGGGCGGATCTGGAGAAGGACGTTGTTCACGACCTTCGGCTCGCCGTTGTCGCCCGTGCACTTCTTGTCGGTGTAGTCGCCGATCTGAAGGTCGGTGCAGTCGGCCGTAAGGCCGCAGCGCAGCGCCGAAGCGACGGCGGGCGCGAGGTCGCGGCCCATGTGCGTCGCGCCGAAGATCACGATCTGGGGCGAGCACTCCTTGATGAGCTCGACGAATGCGTGGCGATAGGGCTTGCCGCGGAACACCTCGAGCGCCGGGTCTTCGATATAGTGGACGACATCTGCGCCGGCCTCGAAGAGAGCGGGGGCGAGCTTCGCGCCGACGCCCGTTCCGCCGATCAACACCGCGCCCAGCCTTACGCCGAGCTTTGTCGCGAGTTCGCGTCCCTTGCCGAGAAGTTCGCGCGGAACGTCGCTGAGCTTGCCTTCTTCCTGTTCGGCGAATACCCAGACTTCGCCTTTTGTTCTATCCTGAAGCATAAATCCCTCCTTAGCCGATTGTATGGTCAGCGACCAGTTCCTTGACGAGCGCGGCGATTCCCTCGTCCGTGGGGGCGACTTCCTTGTAGTCGCCGCCGGCGAGGACGACCGATACGATCTTGTTGACGTTCGTGGGGCTGCCGGCGAAACCGCAGCGATCCGCCTCGGCGCCGATATCGTCGCACGAGAGCTGGCCAATCGCGAGGTCGCCCTCCATGGCGACGCCTCCGTTCTCGACGGGAGCCTTCGCCTTCTTGAACTTCATCACGCGGCGAACGTCGTAGGGCCTAAGCTCGCCGAACTTCTCGGTCACGGTGAAGAGGGCCGGGAGTTTCACGCGGTCCTTTTCGACGCCTGTACCGATGTCGCGCGTCGCGATTGCGTAGTCGCCATCCATCTCGATGTCCTCGAGGTAGGTTATCGCGGCGAAGTCGAGCTTCTCGGCGATCTGGGGCCCGGTCTGGGCCGTGTCGCCGTCGATCGCCTGACGCCCGCAGAAGACGAGGTCGGGGTTGAACTTCCTGACCGCGCAGGAAAGGATGTAGCTCGTGGCGAGCGTGTCGGACCCCGCGGCCTTGCGGTCGGTCACGAGGTACGCCTTGTCTGCGCCGCACATAAGCGCCTCGCGCAGAATCTCGCACGCGGCGGGGAGCCCCATCGCAATCGCGGTCACGGTTCCGCCGTACATCTCCTTCACGCGGAGCGCGGCCTCGAGGGCATTGCGGTCCTCGGGATTGAATATCGCTGGCAAAGCGGCTCTGTTGATGGTGCCGTCGGCCTTCATGGCCTCGCCCGTCACCTTTTTCGTGTCTGGAACCTGCTTTATGCAGACTACGCAGTTGTAGCCGCCCTTTCGTCCTCTAGTCTGTGCATTCATGGTAGTATATTATACCAAAAATCCGCACGGTGGATGATGACTAGATTTGCGCAACTATATCCGCCCAGGAGGTGATGCGCGTCATGTTGGGAGCGAGTCCGAACGACGCGTTCCAAGGGCGGTCGAAGACGAGGATGCGGGTCTCGGTCCATGCGGCAAGGCGCGCGAGGACGATCGGCGAGTCGTCAATAGCGACATCGTAGCGGCGAGCGCGGAGCTCCTCCATCGTCACTGTGGGTGGATCGCCCTTGTTTTCGTCAAAGCATCCTATGCGCCCGTATTTGTCGACATATGTGGGTTTGAAATCGCCTAGCCCGGCCGCCTTGAGCCATGCCTCGGTACCGCGGTGGGATGAGGCCGGGCGGCCGGTGACTATATCGACTTCATGGCCAGCCGCGACCAACGCCTTTACGCCCTCGACCGCTCCCTCAGTCGGCAGGAAAGACAAAAGCGCCTCGACGGTATGGGATAGATCGCGAAAACGCGCCATTTCCTCGTCATTTAGCGAAAATACCTCTTGAAGATTGAAAGTATGAACATCTTCATAGCGAACAACCCTGCCAAAATCGCGCTCGGCGATGGCGCACAGCGCCACGGCGGTCTCACACAATACATCGTCAATGTCTACATATATCCTCATCCGCTATTCCCTCACAGGAAAATCGAAGTAGACGTCAGGGTAGGGCTCGTTCACCAAAGTGAAGTGCCACCACTCCTCCTCGATTGGCTTGAAGCCGTGTGCAAGCATGATCCCCCTGAGAAACATGCGGTTTGCGAACTGCTCCTCCGTAATGCCGCGATAGCTTGGATGCGACTCTTCGCCGAACCAGTCGAACGTTCCGCCCATATCGACCTCCTTGCCGGTCCGCATGTCAAAGAGCGTAAGATCGACTGTACTGCCGCGGCTGTGCCCAGAATGCTCAGCTATGTAGCCCAGCTCGAAAGCCGCGGCCTTGTCGAGGTTCGGATAGAACATCGCCTTCATCCGCATATTCTCCAGATCCTTCGCCCAGCGGCAAAAGTGCGCGACCGCGCGCTGTGGACGATACGCATCATATATCTTCAGCCGATATCCGCGCCGTACACATTCATCGCTCGCGGCCTTCAAAGCGGCGGCGGCCTCCTTCGTGAGAAGCGCGCAGGGCTGCTCGTAGCCGTCGATTCGTTCGCCGACGAAATTATAGGTCGAATAGTACCTTATCTCCAGAATCGCGTCCGGCACAGCTTCGGCAAGCGCCACAAACCCTTCGCGGCGACCATCCTGCTCCATGCTAACGCATCCTGCAAGCAACGCCGCCAACACCACAAACGCCAATCTGGTTTTCTCCGCCACTGTTTTCATGCGCACAATTATATCATAAATGCCATTGTATTTCGCCGATGGGTCTCATAATTGCCCCGCTAGGGCTAAATCCGTCTCGCCGCCAGGTCTCATAATCCCCCCGCTAGGGCTAGCGACAGGCTAGCTGGGGGCGCGCGCCCGCCACACTAGGGGGTAGCACCGTGCTACCCCCTAACCTGCATGCTCTCCCTCTAGAGGGTTTCTCGACCCCTACCCTAGGGGGTGCAAGATTCGCCATAATCAAGCGATTGTCGCACCGTACAATCAAATAACCGAAAAGGCAATCGCAGAGAGAAAATGCGGGGACAGGGAGACAGTACCCGCATCAATTGTCGCCGCATCCCGTCAAAGAGAACATCGCAACACCGACGACCACAGGCATAATTTTTGCATGCATGACGATCACTCCTTTTCCATGAGTTTTGCGATCTTCTCGTTGCTCTCTGCGATTCTCGACAGAAGAGAGATTAGCTCGCTAACAGCAAAACATACGGCCAAATAAAAGATGCCCACTAGCAACGACGCCAAAGTGAATCCGCGGTTCTTCCATCCTCCGATTTGCTCAAAAACGCCCAACCCAAACAAAGCCAGGAAAAATACGATTATGCCAACGGCACGAAAGACAAGCACGACGAATTTTTCCACACCAACCCCGCTCGACTTACCTTTCTTCGTCGCTTTTTTCGCTTTGCATGCGAAGTCGGCCAATGTTGATTTGGCAGAACCCAGCATCGCATCTGACTTTACGCTCATTGTTTCTTCTCCTTTTTGTGGTTTCCGGAAAACTCTCACGGCATTCCAACTTCGACCTTGAAGAATCGGCTTGATTCGTTGGTAGGCGAGTGCCACGCATTGTCCGTCAGATTCGTCATGCCGTATATCGTGTATGTTCGCACAATACCGTTTGTGTTGAGGTTGGGAGACCATTCTATGCATGGCAATCCATTGCGCATCTCAATCATGGCCTCGAAGCGACTCGTCGCGTCCATCGGGTTGAGCCCCGCCACATAACACTCCCAGACCGTGCGACCGTTCGCCGCCTCCAGAAGCGCCGTCGCTCCGTAATCCCCGCCTGCATTTTCAAGAATCAACGGACACTTCTCCTCAAACCATGTCTTGGGGATGGTCATTGCAGTGCCATCCTCAAAAGATATTGCCGAAGTTGTTGTTGCGTCGTAATATCGTACTACGCTCCAATCATCAAACACGGTGTTGTTATCGCCATAGGACGTTGATCCTGTTATCCTCCCTTTCAAAGAACTTGGCACATAGACCCTTTTCAATCCCGAACAACCTTCAAACGCATATTTATCGACTTTCTTGACAGTTGATGGTATTACGACATATGATAAGTTTTTGCAATTTTTAAATGCTCGCATATCAATGGTCGTAAGACCTTCTGGGAGACTGATGCCTTTTAGACTACGACATCCTTGAAACGCACCAATCCCTATCGTTGTCAGAGCAGAGGGCAATGTCACGCGTTCAAGCGACCTGCACCCATAGAACATTTGGCTTCCTATCGTTTTGATCTTGGCAGGGAATCGGAACTCCTTGAGAGAAACACAATGATAAAAGGTACTCCCTCTTCCGCCCGAATCAACAACTGATTCCACACCATTGTGAATCACAACGCTTGTAAGGTTGCTGCATTCCGCAAACGCAAATATGCCAAGAGACTTGAGGTATGGGGGTAATTCAACCGATTCCAACCTCCAGCAATTATGAAAAGCATTTGCGTCAATATGCGTTACGGCAGACGGGATCGTAACGCCCGTCATTTGAGTGCACCCTGCAAACGCCGCTTGCCCAATTCCTGTTATTAGAAAATATGTTGGAGAATCTGGATGGTCTACCGAGTCATTTACAGTAACTGGCAATTCAAGATGACCAACAGGCGAGTCCTTGATAGCCTTGCTGTTGTTGTTATAAAATTTTGCGTAGTTGTTGCTTTTATCGGTACACGCATAAAACCATCTATGTCCATCAATATCGCAATAATTGGCCAACAACTCTGACGGCGCAAACATCGCCGCAACCATTAGAACCATTCTCATCATCCTAGATAGGATTATCCCTAAATTGATCTTCACACTCATGACTCCGTTTCCTATGCGATAATTATCTCACGGCATTCCAACTTCGACCTTGAAGAATCGGCTTGATTCGTTGGTAGGCGAGTGCCACGCATTGTCCGTCAGATTCGTCATGCCGTATATCGTGTATGTTCGCACAATACCGTTTGTGTTGAGGTTGGGAGACCATTCTATGCATGGCAATCCATTGCGCATCTCAATCATGGCCTCGAAGCGACTCGTCGCGTCCATCGGGTTGAGCCCCGCCACATAACACTCCCAGACCGTGCGACCGTTCGCCGCCTCCAGAAGCGCCGTCGCTCCGTAATCCCCGCCTGCATTTTCAAGAATCAACGGACACTTCTCCTCAAACCATGTCTTGGGGATTGAGACGATGCCAGCGCCTGCTTCTACCGCAATATAATCTCTGGATGCCTCTTGCGTTACTTGAATGTCTCTAACATCATATCCTTCTATCGTAATCTTGACAACTCCCGAGCGCATGATTCCCGAATTGTTGGCATCTGCAGAAATTGTCAGCGTGTCGCCTGATTTCACAACTGTCATCCAACTTCCCTTGCTTACTGCGTTCCAATCAACAGAAGAGGTCGTTACATAATAATCGTCAGAACCTTTTGTCCTCGTTTCCCTTACACCAGAAACTGTGATATTTTGCAGTCCTCCGTTATCTTCAAACGCAACAGCCTCGTTACTCAAATCCGCCCAATAATTCCACTCGCAAACAAAGTTCTCTACATTGCTGGTCTTACCCATAGCCACGATATAATATTTATGCGTTGTGTTTGCTCTTATTCCATAATCATAGAAATATCGGTTGGTGGTGCTTGCGATTGCGACATCATCCCTATATACCGTGCTTTCGCAAATGCCACTGTAACTCCATGCGACTGTGTCTCCTGGGCCTCTTACTTTATGTTCCGTAATGTTCCAGCTTATAAATTGCCCTGGATAAGCATAATTGAAATTCCTTTTCTGCTCCACTGTATAGTAGTAATATGGATAAGTTGTCGCTAATGCACGAAAGCACACCAGCAGCATGCTAACTACGAAGAACATCCTGTCTATAGGTACATTCATAAGATCTTCCCTCTTGTTCATGAGCTGCATGGCAGTCACAAGAAAAAGAACACCTCGCTTTCATGCCTCTAAAGAGGCCGTAGGACGTGCCTTTGAGAAAACACAAAGAGAGGAAACGCAAACGCACTTTCCTGCCAAGTATCGTTCTCTGTGAAATTTCCTACGATTCTCTAGATGACCGCTTTGCAGCATTGATGTCCCACGGATTTCTCCCGCAGGAACGGAAATATGATACCATATCGCAGCGCTCATATCAAGCGCGGCGAGAGGGAGAGAGAATATACGACGAGATGTGAGAAAGGCTATGTACGGTGAAAGTATATACTAACTAACCTTGTTGGTATAACCCACCAACCCTTTAGGTTAGGGTTAGATTTACTTTCTATTCTCTTTTGTATCCCACTGTGGGAGGGAGAGTATCCCACTGTGGGAGGGTCCCCCTCCCGCTCTGGGATGGTGTGGGTGTCGCAGCGGGATGTCGCGGCGGAGAGGTAAAGCGTGTATTTGTTTGAATTGGCCTCGTCCTTCTTGCCTTTTCCGCCGGAAATCCAGGAGATGTAGTGCTTGTCCTTGAGCGAAACAAGGGCACGATTCACGGAAGACACGCCGAAATGCGTCATGTCGCTTATCGTCGATGCCGACGGGTCGCAGCGGCCTCCCGCAGAAATGCGGCGAGGAGGCAATGCGGGGACAGTCCCCAGACGCACAGGCAGATAAACGGCAAAAAATGTAGTTGCTTCAGGGACCCTCTTAGCGATTTACCTGCAAAAGACCATTGCATTATTCGACATCGCCAATGCGCTTCAATCGACATGGAGACTCAATCATCATCATAGTCGAATGCACCCCTTTTGACACGACGTCCATATGAGTGCGCAACGAGCCATCTGGCTCATACCACACCTTAACATTCTCCACACCACTCTTGCTGATCAACTTCTCATACGAAGGCAAATCGTACCTAAACTCTATCAGATCGTCTTGATACCAAAGCACCTTTATGCGCATTACCGGTATATTAGGATCATTAAAATTCTCAGACATGAAGAGGGTTCCGTTCTCATAAGACCACTCTCCATTATGATAGCTCTCCGTTCCGTCTTCTCCAACGAATACAGTCATACTTTTGCCGTCATCAAATATTTTATAAATCCGTTTTGAAGCTGACGCGGTATGATCATCCCGCACATATTTAATGCTAGGGATAACAAGTTTTGAGTTTATGTATGTCTTACATTCCCATTCACCGACAAGCGCCTTGGCCTCCCTAGGCTCGCCAACGACTTGAGGGGTCGGCTTTGGATAAGTCGGCACAACATCTGATTCTGAGGTGGCGTTCGTCTTGTGCGCTTGCTTTGGATTGGTTTTCTTGCTCGCAGAATATCCAGCACCAGCTCCGGCACATCCGGTCAAGGCACAAAACACCACTACCAAAACTCCAACAACTATAATCTTTTTCATTGTCTTTCTCCTTTAGTTTCGCTTTCAGATTGACACTTGATACTATTCTACATCACCGACACGGGTAAACCGCAATGGCGATTGAATCATCTTTACAGTAGCTTTGCTTCCTTGATTCACAATATCCATGTGCGTTCTAAGTGATCCGTCCGTCTCATACCAAGCCCGCACGCTCTCCGCACCCCCCTTCATAATAATTGACTCGTACGCAGAGATATCGTCCACACGGAATTCGACTTGCCCATTATCATAGCAAAGAACCCTCATCCTCATTGCAGGAGAATCAGGGTCGTCCTTATTTTCGGCAATAGTCAGATATCCGTTTTCATATGTCCAATCTCCGTTAGAGGACATCTCTTTTCCTTCTTGATCCCTGCTGGTAAAAACATATTTGCCATCGTCAAAAAACCTGTAGGTCTGCTTTGTGGCCGTGGCCGTTCTGGAATTCTGAACATAGCGAATGCGCGGCAAAACCACTTTTGTATTTACATAAACAGGCCCCTCCCATTCTCCAATAATAGACTCGCGACCAAGCGGTTCCCCTGCGACAAGCGGCGGCAGTGGCGCATATGTAGGATCAACATCAGACGCCATTTCTGCAGAACTGGCCGTGCCGATTCCAAAACATCCGGACAACATAGCACACATCGCACCTACGAGTGTGACTGTCATTATTTTTTTCATTGCTTCGCTTCTCCTAGTTTGCCCGCATAGCATCATTGCCTGCGGAAAATGCTGAGGCTGCATGTCCGTTCTGCTATTTTTGGTTCTTCACCGGTACGGACGACGGTAACGATCATATCGCCATTTTGATACTGGCATACAGCGGTGATGCCATCGCCAAGACCAGCAGTACGCATCTTCATCAAATCACGCCAATTGTTAATCATGTATTGAAGACTAAACGAATCAACATCTTGCCATTTAACAACGCCACACATGGAATACTTGCAACCATTCTCTGCGACAAGATCCATTTCCAGCATTCCGTGACGATATTTCCATGTGCCTGATGAATGGCCAAACGTCCTTTCTTCCAATTCGGTAACTTTAGCAGAACCATCCGGATGAAGTTCAATGGTGATTTCACCCGTAACAGGCATATAGTCCGCAAACTCCACCGCGTCTTTATCATATGTTTTCGTGGATGCGTTAACCTCCATCCAACATCTCCATGTGCCGACCAATTGTGCAGCCTTCCCTTTTAAAGATTGCTGCGGAACTTCCGAGCTGGATTCCTTTATTTCCTGCTTAGTTTGCTCAATAGTCGCAACGCCCGTCTTCGGGCCTAAAGACAACCTGAACTCCGGCATCTTCAACAAATTCTCCGCCGCACGGCTTATCACCTTGACTTGCTCTGGCTTGGGCAACGTCCTGATGTCCTGACATGATGTCGGCAATCTGCCCCAGGCGTGAAAAAACGATACTGCTCCAGACTCATTATCTTTGACAAGTACCCCTATGCGACAATCCACAACATTGGTGCTGCTCACCTCGCGCAACCAAAAATTTCGTGTAAGCAGTCCTATGACCTTATCTGACTTTGCCTTTGCTGTACCAGCCTTGACGTCACCCGCTCTGTATAAGTGCGAGTAGCCGCATCTAACCATGGCCTCCCGGATGTGCACCTGCTCCGACTCGGTAGTAATCCCAGTAAGGAACGAATATGTAGCCGACATATCATAAATCGAATTGTCGGAGGCGTATTCCGTAACTGGCGTAACGCTTTCTTCCTTATGAATCCTTGACACCAGTTCGGATATCTCGCTCGACTTTTTCTGTCTCCATGAATCTTCCATCATGCAGACATGAACAAGTCCAATCGATTTGTCCGGAGATGCTTTGACTACGACCTTCTTTTCTGTCGCCACGCATCCACCCGAATACCCCCTGACTACAATTTCTTGCACTCCTGGCTGCAGCTGCATTGGTATGATATCCAGCTGCCCAGGCAATGTCTTCCAAGAACGTATGTCGGCATGGGCATCGACGGCGTCAAAGGCGAGAAAGATCACACCCTCAAATATCTTGAAAGTCAATGCTGCGGCATAAAATCCCCCTTTGGCGATAAGCGATCCCAACTCGGTCGCGACAGTTTCATTGCCACATTCGAAAAAGAAGCCACTTATGCCACGTGATGCCGTCTTGAAGGAATGCAGATCGTCCTTGAAATCAGCCTTATCCTTCAGCACATTGTCCATTTCGCGACCGCCGCGTGTAGTTGCCTGAAAATTTATATCGCCTAGTCTTTGCGGGACAACAAACTCTCGTCCTGTATTATCTGAAACAGTCACAAAGTCAAATGGGCATTCTTCTCCGCGAAGCACAGTACGTACATCTCCATATTCACCACCACGGCCAAACTTCGGCGATGTGCCTGTCCATATTACAAGCATCGCATTTATTGGCGTATTGTTGAACAGCGGTTCCGTACATGCTTTGGGACACATCTTGCGATCAAACATTGCACCTCTAAGTCGTAGTGCATCCTCCAGTCTAATCCTGCACTGCTCGGCAGAATCCACTTCGCCCAACATGTCGCAATATATTGCACCAAGACTTAGCAGCAAGGCGTAGTCCGAGCGATACCTCTCATGTTCGGCATCTCCATCGTGAAGCAAGCCATTCTGCACACACCGCCAGGCATCCTCTATTTCGCCATGTTCTGCACACGACATCGCCATCAAGGCGTAAAATGTTGCCGCCTCGTGCGGATCTCCCTTGAATACCTTGTTAACCTCTCCATGCCAAGAGCTAAGCGCCTTTTTTTCCATTTCCGGATCATACAACTCCTCCAGCTCCACCCTCAGCTTACGCATCTCATCGTACGCCTCATCGGTCTTTCCCGAAAGAAGAAGACATGGGACAAGATCAAGCTTGTACAATGGCTGACTAACCGTCCGATCGGACGCCAGACCACGGAATGCAGTCGCAGCGCTCTCAAATCTGCCTTCTCGGAAATCCGTTGCCGCGCCTTCGGCGCTTTGCTCCATGGCGTCGAGATCTTCTTCAGATTTCTCGATGAACGGCCCCTCGTAGTGGGCACATCCGCCACACAAGACTGCAGCGACAAGAAACCTATACGACCATCTGTACACGGGCAGGCTCCTCAAGAAAATCGGTTAGTCCCCCAGCACCAGCTGATATCCGTTCGCACCTTCTACCGGGCAGACAGCCTTGTATGCAAAGGTTTCACCACGATTGATGGCCAGCGTCCTCCGATTGGTCTGATATACGATCGGTCCGCCAAGCGCACCAGCTGATGTGCCGTAGAAGTTGCAAGTCGCGGCAATATTCAAGACTTTGGGAGCTTGCTGATGCCAATTCGTCCACGAAACGGGACCACGATTGCGTATGCCGACCTCGACAACCAACTGCCCCGCCCCGTTCCGTGATACGTGTTCGTATGTCACTTCAATAAACTGACTTATGGAATAATTGCCGAACCACGGAGTAAACCTGGCAGGACGAGTGAACACAATTGTCCCCTCTTGCGACATATCTTCTCGATTAGCTCGCGCTACCGGATCCACTGCCGTGCATCCACCAAAGAACGCCATAGCAAGAACGCTACCGGCAAGCATCAAAATCTTGATTTTTTTATTCATGTCGACGCCCTTCCTTTTTGTGCCTTACCTATAAACCACTCCTGTGCGCGTCAAACGCTTTACTTCATGCGCACCCTCATAGACAATTTCCTGGGTTTCTGGATCATTCAACTGGACACTGATAAGCAAATAATCTGAAGATGCTCCGTCTCTGCGCTGACTCATGCCGCTTATCTCTCCCGAAAGGATATAGTTGGCACGACCTGACACATCAGGCGTCTGCTGATCGAGAAGGAACATATCTTCGAAAACAGCCAGCTTGTCGTCTGGACGTACGATCATCATGTCCAAATGCTTGTTCACGTCGGGGTTTTCGCGAAACGATGGATCATGAAGCATCTGTGAAAGCATTCGTTCCTTTTCGTAAATCTGGGTCGACGTACCCAACTGTGCGGTTGCACCAACTGCAGTAGCAGCTCCATTATAGGAAGAACTCCCCTCCGCAACAATGCTTGCCGTATCAATCGGCTTGCCGAGACGCACACGCTCATCTATGATGTCAATGTAATTTGCAAGGTTTATAATTCCCTCTTTCTTCATAGACTCCGGGATGAACTGACCCGTAAGCCAATAATCCGCACCATCCACTACGCCCGGCATCAAGAACTGGATTCTGCCGTTTGATGCCATTGCGATCTCGGCCCGCAGCATTGCTGCAAAGCTATCTCCGTTCATGTTGACGATATTGACGCCAATGACAGGAACGACAGCCATTTTGACAGGGGTTCCATCATTGTTTGCAAACTGCGGATTTGCGGCGATTCGCTTGGCAAGTTCTTTCAGGTATGCCCGAACCTTCTCTTCCTGACGCTTCCGCAACACTTGTGAACTAGCCTTCACGACACGGTCGTTGTCGGACTGAAAACGAATCTGTCCGCCACCATACTGGTTGAGTTCAAGCCTGAGTCGCTTCATGAAAAGGCTGGAGTCTATAAAGAAGCGGCTTGTATTCTTGAACGGTGCGACCTTTACGACAACCGGTCCTGGTGCATCTGCAATCTCTGGAGCAGCTAACAATTCAGGACACAGTTTCATTGCAAGGGCTCGGACATCCGCAGACTGTATGCCAGTATTAAGCGGCTCAGTATCTGGATGGATTTCAACTGGAGGTTGTGATACTTGCGCCGAAACACATCCGGATAAGGCAAGCAACGAAACAATTGCAACCAGCGGAATGACAAGTCTTAACATACTTTCATCTCCTTGCCCTTGAGTACTTTGTGGTTGGAGAACCGGGCACATTCTCCGCCCATATCTTCTCGCAGACCCTTGCGTAGACAACCATATTGTATCATATTGGCACGTCTGATTGCAAATACGCAAACCCGACTGCAATAATCATAACGTAATCTTCCCAGAACATTTCCACGCAATTTACTTGTGTGTCCATCTCTGGTAATCCAGCAAACCTTTTCATATCCTCGCCTTAAGCGGCTGTATTTCAGATGTATCTAGTTTCGTGAACGCAAAGCACTTGCTGCCGCGGCCTTTCAGTGACGCGCCAAACACATTCCGTCAAGTCGAAACTAGGAATAAACCTTTACTCATTGCATTAAGTATGATTTCTCTGCATGAATAGATGTTTTCCATATGCATCCGTATGTTTAGCGTCGTGCATCCGTATTAGCGCGGGGACTGTCCCCGCAAAGATCATTGTGTGTATTTTGCGAAAAATAACCTCTCCTCAAGCCAGGTGAGAGGTGATATGCGGGGTCCCTAGACGCATCCAAAGGAGAAAAGAATCAACACCGATGGAAATATCTGATAAAGCAAGTTCACCAGATAGGCGCATGCCAAAATCTTCAGGTGGGCTTAAATGGCCATTGCAGACTCAAGCTGTTCCGGACTGAGCCACCAGTACTTGGAGGATTCGCGCTCAAGCTCATGGTAAACGGGCGAAGCATAAAAACGTTTAGCCACCTCAAAGCAATCTTCTCCGGAACGTTCCGATGCAAGAAAGACCGCCTTTGCTATCTTTCCAGAAAGGAGCAACCATCAGGGGGACTGGAACCGAAAATTTTGCTGATCGGCAGTATCTTACAGGATGCCTTTGACGGGGGGATTAAGAGACCTAGAGCAGGGAATTGTGAGCGCCGCCAACATCTGAGTGCAAATGTCGAGCGGCAGCGTTGGCGGACGCCCTCTCGGCGCACCTGTTGCCCTATGTGGCTTCTTCACGCTGACACCCCTTATGTCACTGCTTGAGGCTGGCGCCGGTGGACGCATTGCCGACGAAATGCGAATAGCGCTCGAGCCATCCGCCCTTGACGCGCGGCGTCCACGGCTTGGCCTTCTTTGCGCGGGCTGCGATTTCCTTCTTCGTCAGCTTCGCGTTGATGGCCCTGGCCGGAATGTCGATCGTTATTTCGTCACCGTCCTGAAGCAGTCCGATAAGGCCGCCTTCCGCAGCCTCCGGCGAAACATGGCCGACGCATGCACCGTGCGTCGCGCCCGAGAAGCGCCCGTCGGTTATGAGTGCGACGGATTCGCCTAGTCCCTGCCCGATAATGTAGCTGGTCGGGGCGAGCATTTCCTGCATGCCGGGGCCGCCCTTAGGTCCCTCGTAGCGGATGACTACGACGTGGCCGGGCTTGACCTTGCCGCCGAGGATTCCTGCGCAGGCCTCCTCCTGCGAATCGAAGCAGATGGCCTTGCCTGTGAACTTCATCATAGAGGGGGCTACGCCGCCTTTCTTCACGACGGACCCCTTCTCGGCGAGATTACCCCAGAGAACCGCGAGTCCGCCGTCCTTGGAATAGGCGTTCGATATCGGACGGATCACATCGTCATCGGTTATCTTCGCAGCCTTTATCTGCTGGCCGAGGGTTTTGCCGCTCACTGTCGGGCAGCCGGGCTTCATGAACTTGCCGACCGCGGCAACTCGCTTCAAAACGCCCATTATGCCGCCTGCACGGTCCACATCGATGACGTGGTAGTGTCCCGACGGCGCAACCTTGCAGATGTAAGGAGTCGCGGCGGAAATCTCGTTCATGCGCTCAAGCGAATAGTCTACGCCCGCCTCGCGCGCTATCGCCAGCGTGTGGAGCACTGTGTTAGTGGAACCTCCCATCGCCATGTCGAGCGTGAGGGCGTTGTCCAGCGAGTCGCGCGTAACAAGCTCGCGCGGCAGCGGGCCGCCCTTCTTGGCCATGGCGACGATCCGCTTCGCGGCAGCGCGGTAGAGTTCCTGGCGACGCGGGTCGGTAGCGAGAACAGTGCCGTTGCCCGGGAGGGCCAGGCCGAGAGCCTCGTAGAGACAGTTCATCGAGTTGGCCGTGAACATTCCCGAACAGCTTCCGCAGCCGGGGCAGCTCGTCTCTTCGACCTTCTCCAGCTCCTTCGACGAAATCTTGCCGACGCTCTCGGCGCCGACCGCCTCGAAGACCGAGTTGAGGTCGGTATCCTTGCCGGAGACGGGGTGCTTGCCCGGGGCCATTGGGCCGCCAGAGGCGAATATCGTCGGGATGTTGACCCTGAGGGCTCCTATAAGCATGCCGGGAACGATCTTGTCGCAGTTCGGAACGCATATCATCGCGTCGAAGCAGTGCGCACGCGCAACGGTTTCGACCGAGTCGGCGATGAGCTCGCGTGAAGGCAGCGAATACTTCATGCCGGAATGTCCCATGGCGATGCCGTCGCACACGGCGATGGTGTTGAACTCCATCGCGACGCCGCCCGCCTCCTCTATGCACTTCTTAAGGAAAGTACCGACATAATTGAGATGGCAGTGTCCCGGGACAAAGCTCTCGTAAGAGTTGCAGATGCCGATGAACGGCTTCTTCATGTCCTGGCGTTTCATGCCTGTAGCGAAAAAGAGCGACCTGTGCGGTGCGCGCTCCTTGCCTTTCTTGACTTGATCGGATGTCATGGCGTTTCCACCTTTGTTGTAGGGTGTATTGTGAATCACGAACTATTCTTTGATAGTGCCTTTGAGAACTGCGATGAAGGCGCTCTGAGGAACGTTCACGTGGCCGAACTCCTTCATGCGGGCCTTGCCGCGCTTCTGCTTTTCGAGAACCTTCATCTTGCGCGTCACGTCGCCGCCGTAGAGCTTCGCAAGCACGTCCTTGCGGAACGGGCGGATGTCTTCGCGAGCAATGATCTCCTTGCCGATCGCCGCCTGCACCGGTATCTTGAACTGGTGCGGAGGAATCGTCTCGGCGAGCGCCTTGCACATCTGAAGTCCGCGCGCACGCGCCTTGTCGCGGTGGACCATCGTAGCGAACGCGTCCACGGTCTCGCCGTTGAGGAGAATGTCCATCTTGACTATGTCGCTCACCTGGTATCCGGCGGGCTCGTAGTCCATCGAGGCGTAGCCGTGCGAGACCGATTTGAGGGTGTCGTGGAAGTCGATGAGTATCTCGTTGAGCGGCAGCAGGCAGTGGAGCATCACGCGCTTGGCGTCTATCGTCTCGGTGCCTTCCACCGTCCCGCGGCGATCCATCACTATGCGCATCACGTCGCCGATCGAGCCGGACGGCGTTATTATGCGCGCCTTAAGTGTCGGCTCGGATATCGTCTCAAGCGCCGAAGGGTCGGGCATCTGCAGAGGGTTGTCGAGGTCGCGCTCGGTGCCGTCCTTCATCTTGAGCTTGTATACGACACCGGGCGAAGTGGATATTATGTCGAGCCCGAACTCGCGCCTGAGGCGCTCCTGCACAATCTCCATGTGGAGAAGGCCTAGGAAGCCGCAGCGAAACCCGAATCCGAGGGCGAGCGAGCTTTCGTGGTGGAACGTGAACGCCGAGTCGTTGAGGTGCAGCTTTTCGAGTCCGGCGGAAACCTTCGGGAACTCGTCCGTAGACATCGGGTATATGCCGCAGAACACGGTAGGATGTATGTCGTGGAAACCGGGCAGGGGTTCATCCGCGCCCAGCTTCGAAGTCGTGACTGTGTCGCCGATCTTGATCTCGCTCGGGTCCTTGACGGTGCCGACGATGTAGCCGACCTGTCCCGCCTCAAGATGGTCCACGGGCTTCTTGTTGGGCGAGAACACGCCGACTTCGTGGACGGTCGTGGTTACTCCGCTCGCCATGAAGGTGACGCTCTGGCCCGCCTTAAGGGAGCCATCCACCAGCCTTACATATGTTATAACGCCGCGGAACTCGTCGAAGACCGAGTCGAACACGAGCGCGCGCAGGGGGGCGTCCGTCCCGCGCGTCTCGGGCGGCGGGATGCGGTTCACGATGGCTTCAAGCACCTCCTCGCAGCCCTGACCCGTCTTGGCTGAGACGAGGAGAGGGTCATCCATCGGAATCGCCAATATGTCCTCGATCTCGCGGGAGACTTCGGGAATGTCGGCGCCGGGAAGATCGACCTTGTTCAGCACAGGCACGATCTCAAGCTTGGCATCCTGGGCGAAGTAGGTGTTGGCGACGGTCTGCGCCTCCACGCCCTGGGCGGCGTCCACGACCAGAAGCGCGCCTTCGCACGCACCCATCGAACGCGACACCTCGTAGGCGAAGTCGACGTGACCGGGAGTGTCGAGCAGGTTGAACAGATACTTGCGGCCGTCTTTCGCGACGTACTCCATCGACACGGGGTGGCTCTTGATCGTAATGCCGCGCTCGCGCTCAAGGTCCATCGCGTCAAGGGTCTGCTCCTTGAGTTCACGCGCCGATATCGCATGGGTCAGCTCAAGTATGCGGTCGGAGAGCGTGGTCTTGCCGTGGTCCACGTGGGCGATGATGCAGAAGTTGCGTATGTTTTCGAGCTTCATTTGTCCTGTCCCGCCTGTCCTGCGCGGCTGCGCGCCTTGAAGAACATCCTGAGGGGCGCGCCCTCAAGTCCGAATCTGGCGCGAATCTGCTTTTCCATGTACGCCATGTAGGCGGGCGTGACGAGCTTAGGGTCGTTCACGAAGAACCTTAGCGTCTGGGGATTCGTCGACACCTGCAGGGCGTAGTATATCTTGAGCCTCTTGCCCTTCATCATAGGGGAAAGCGTCTTCTTGGTCGCCTTCGTTATGACGTTGTTCAACATGCCGGTCGGTATTCGGTCGGAGGCCGAAGCCGCCGCACGGTCGATCGCATCGACGGTCCTGCGGATGTTGTAGCCCGATTTGTTCGAGCAGAACACGACTGGGGCGAACGAGAGGAACGGCATCATCTGGCGGAGGGCCGAAAGCGCATCCTTCTCGCGCATTCCCTCCTCCATGGCAAGGTCCCACTTGTTCATGATTACCACGCACGCCCTGTTCGCGTCAAGTATCTTGCCTGCTATGCGCTTGTCCTGCATGGTCGGGCCGAGGATGGGGTCCATCACCAGCAGCACGACATCCGCCTCGGAGATCGCCGCCTCGCTGCGAAAGAGCGAAAAGGTGTCGACGGAGGTCTTCGACATCTTGGTGTGGGGCTTCATGCCGGCGGTATCGACGAGCATGTAGCGCCGCGCCTCGGGTCCGGAACCGATGGTGAACGGAACCTCGACCGCATCGCGGGTCGTTCCTGGAATCTCCGACACTATCACACGCGGCGCATTGAGAAGACGGTTTACGTATGAGCTCTTGCCGACGTTGGGCCTGCCGACGATGGCCACCCTCAGCGGGCGCGCCCCGGCATCCTCGGGCGAAACAGGCGGAAGCCTGCCCGTCACCTCCTGAAGGAGCGCCTCTACGCCGCGCCCGTGCTCGGCAGACACCGCGAACACCGGCAAACCGAAGCGCTCGAACTCCGCAGCGCGCCAGTCGTCATCGGCTGTATCGCACTTGTTCGCCGCGATCATGCAGGGCACGCCCGATTCGCGGACGCGCTTTATGACTTCGCTGTCGAGCGGCGTTATGCCTTCGCGGGAATCTACGACGATGACGCATACGGCGGAGTCTTCGACCGCGAGCGCGGCCTGGCTCTTGGTTTCGTCGTCCAGAGGGTCGTTGGTCACATGGCGGTCGAAGGCGATTCCGCCGGTGTCCACAAGCATCACCTTGCGGCCGAGAATGTCAACTTCGCGCGTAACGCGGTCGCGCGTGACGCCGGGCTGGTCGAATACGATCGCGACGCGCTTCCTCGCTATGCGGTTGAAGAGCGCGCTCTTGCCCGTGTTGGGACGGCCTACCAGAGAGACTACGTTCATCAGAATTTGCTCTTCTTGGAAAGTATGTAGAATACGCCCGCGATGATGACGCCGACCGCGCCGGAGAATCCCATCACTATGGCGAACGAGTGCGGATGGGCCATGAACGGCAGGGTCTGAAGGTTCATGCCGTAGATGGACGCCACAAGCGTAGGCACGGCGAGAAGAATCGTCACCGCCGTGAGATACTTCATTATGTTGTTCAGGTTGTTGTTGATCAGCGACGCAAAGGTATCGAGCGTTCCGTTAAGGATGTTCGCGTGGATAGTCGCCGTCTCGAGCGCCTGCTGGTATTCGACAAGGGCGTCCTCAAGCTGGTCGCTGTCATCCTCGGTGAGCACCACCTGGCGCGAGGTGTTGGCGCGGGCGAGGGCGATGGTGTCGGCCTTGAGGGACGTCGTGAAGTAGACGAACGTCTTTTCGATCGTGAGAAGCTTCAACAGGACCTTGTTGGAGATCGACTCGTGGAGCTCCTCCTCCAGATCGATGGTGCGCTGGTGGATGTCGTGCAGGTAGCGCAGGAACAGCACTCCGCCATGCCATATAAGCCGGAACGCGAAGCGGTACTTGTCCTTCGGCGGGCAGACGCGGCGTATCTGGTCGAGGAACGCATTCGTAACGGGCGTGCGCATGCTGCATACGGTTATTACGCTCTCGCCCGTGAGAACTATGCCAAGCGGTACTGTGCAGTAGGGAACGACCTCGTCATCCTCCACCGGACACGGCACATGCACGATCAGAAGCGTCGCATCGTCGTCGTAGTCGAATCGCGGCCTTTCGTCGCGGTCGAGCGGGTCGGTTAGGAAGTCGCGCGGGACCTTCTTGTTCGCTATTACGGACTCCAGCTCTGTAGTAGTGGGTTCAACGAGGTTTATCCAACATGACGGCGCGAAGTCCGGAGTCTCCTTCAGACCTCCATTCTCCCAGCGGTATATCGTCATCATGTCGCACCTCCTTTTCCCTTGTAAAAACTACTTAAGCCAACTGCCCGAGGAATCTCACATCGTTTTCGTAGAACCAGCGGATGTCGGGTATTCCGTACTTGATCATCGCAATGCGCTCCACGCCGAAGCCGAATGCGTAGCCGGAGACCTTCTCAGGGTCGTAGCCGACGTGCGTGAACACGCGCGGATCGACCATTCCCGCGCCGGCGACCTCGATCCAGCCGGAATCTTTGCACACGCGGCAGCCCTTGCCCTTGCAGAGATGGCAGCTGAAGTCCACCTCCACCGAAGGCTCGGTGAACGGGAAGAAGTGCGGACGGAAACGGACGGTAACGCCGTCGCCCATCATCTCGTGCGCGAAATAGGCGAGCACGCTCTTGAGGTCCGCAAGCGAAACGGGCTTCGTATCGACGTAAAGGCCCTCGATCTGGTGGAAGTTCGCCGAATGGGTCGCGTCCGTCGTATCGCGGCGATAGGTGCGACCGGGGCAGATCACGCGAATCGGCGGCTTGTTGGCCATCATCGTGCGAATCTGCACGGGCGAAGTCTGGGTTCTGAGAAGCGTGTCGTCGTCGAACCAGAACGTGTCGGTCTTGTCCATCGAAGGATGGTGAAGCGGCGTGTTGAGCGCGGTGAAGTTGTTGAAGCGGTTCTCCAGCTCGGGACCGTCGGCGACCGTGAAACCGAGGCGTCCGAATATGCGGGCGGTCTCCTCGATCACGCGCGAAAGCGGATGCTTTGCGCCAAGCGCAAACCAGCGGCCCGGCAGGGTAAGGTCGGCGTCGACCGGCTTTTCGCCGCCGGATGCGCCGCCCTTCGCCGCGAGAGCGGCCTCCACTTCGGCGCGCCAGGCCTGGACGGCCTTACCGAAAGCAGGGCGTTCCTCCTTTGGGACATCCTTCATCGCCTTGATGAGCGCCGGTATCGAACCGTTCCTTCCGACGTACTTGACGCGCAACGCCTCAACCGCCGCCGCATCCGCCGCGGCCGCTATCTCTTCGAGGCTCTCAGCCTTCGCCTTCTCGAGTTCTGCAAGTGTCATAGCCTTAAAACCTTTTGATGTGAAATTATACCATAAATCATATGCACACCGCCACAACATAGGCGTCGTATATCGCCGAGGAATCAAGCTCCTCCTCGGCCATCCGCCTTGCGTTCGCCCCGCATGCAGAGGCGTCCAGCGAGCCGAGCGCACGCACTAGGCTGGGAACGTCGGATGGATCATACGATGCACCTGCGCGGTATCTGGCGAGCAGTGCTGCGCTTTCTCCGCCAAGCGAGCTCACTATGGCAAGACCCGACTTGGCGTAGTCGCACAACTTGTACGGAACGCCGACACAGCTGTCCGAGGCCATAGGCACGACGCCAACGGTGCATTTCGACAGCAGTTCAAGCATTTCCCTCTCGCCAAGATAGCCCCTGAAGCGCACCCTTGATTCAAGCCCGAGGTCCGCAACAAGACGGCGAAGAGGCTCCTCGCCGTCGCCGCGTCCCGCAATGTCGAGCGTGGCGTCCGGCAGTTCCGCAACAGCGCGAACCACCGTCGAAAGATCGTATGTTCGACCAAGGTTGCCTACATATGCAAGGGCCAGTCCATTGCCGGAATGCCGGCGATCGGGGCGGCCGCCAAGGTCGATGCCATGATAGAAGCGCAACGCTTCGCCGGCATACCCGTATTCCCTTACAAGGTCTATGTAGCGGTCTGCGACAACCGTCACAAGGTTGGCACCAAGATAGTTCGCCCTGGCGATGGCGCGAAGCGGGGAAAGCGCCCATCTGGGCGCAACGCGCTCGAAAGTCTCAGGCCAGGCGTCCATCACATCCACCACAAGCTTCGCGCCGAACCGCCGCGCCATGCGACGGGCCGCCGCGCATGCGGAGAGCGGCGGCGTGGACGCCACTATCACATCCGGCGCACCGTTCTTATTTGCGTATGCCGTCGCGATCCTTTCCCATTCGCGGGCATAGCGCCAGTGCGAATACATGCGCCTCAAGGACACATTGCCGCTATACGGCGGCTCGTGCACAAACTCCAGGGCAAACGGCGCACGGACGCCGTCTTTGATTGCGCGGCGGGCCTTGGTGGTGTGGTTGAAGTCGGCAGTCCACAGGACTACGTCGTGTCCGGCGCGGGCGAACGCATTCGCCATAAGCCAGTAGCGCTGAGGACGGAAGCCCTCAACCGGCAGATTGTCGAAAGGGTTCTCTATCCAGACGCGCATTTACTGCGGCACCTATATGTGGCGGGGCGTCTCTATGCCAAGAAGTCCAAGGCCGGTCTTAAGCACCTCTCCGAACAGTGCGCAAAGCGAGAGCCTGGCGTTGCGGACGGACTCCTCGCTCTTGAGGATCGGAGAACTCTGGTAGAAGCTGGAGTAGAGCTGCGCCGTCTGGAAGAGGTAGTCGGCGAGCACGCTCGGCTTGTACGCCTCGGCTGCGCGGACGACCGCGCCCGGGAACTCCAGGAGCTGCAGGGCGAGCCTCTTTTCGGACGGCGTCGCCACCGCAAAGGTGCCGTCGCCCGACGAGCCCGCCTTTTCCAGAAGCGAGCAGACGCGAGCATAGGCGTACTGCAGATAGGGTCCGCTGTTGCCTTCGAGAGCGAGGGCCTTATCCCAGTTGAAGTCGATTGCAGTAGCGGGATCGTGCGAAAGGTCTGCGTACTTCACGGCGCCGTAGCCGATGGCTTCAGCGAGCGCCTCGTCGCCGCCGCGCTCCGCCACTATCGCAAGCGCCCTTCTCTTCGCCTCGGCAAGAAGCTCTTCGAGGCGGATGAGGTTGCCTTCGCGGGTCGAGATCGCCTTGCCCTGGAAGCTCATCAACCCGAACGGGACATGCACGAGCTTCACGCCGGTGTAGCCCATCTTCGCGGCGATCGAAAAAAACTGCTTGAAGTGGAGCTGCTGGCGGTCGTCCGTGACGTAGATGATGCGCTCGGGGTCGTAATCCTTGACGCGGCTCTCCACGCAGGCAAGGTCGCTTGTGGTGTAGTTGTAGCCGCCGTCCGACTTGCGGACGATTGCAACGCCGAGCTTCTCTTCAGAAAGATCGACTATAAGCGCGCCTTCCGATTCCTTTGCCAGACCCATGTCAAGAAGCTTCGCGACCACGCCCGGCATCATCGGGTTGTAGTAGGATTCGCCGCGGTACGTGTCGAACTTCACGCCAAGCTTGGCGTACATGCGTTCGAACTCGCCGATTGATATCTCGATGAACTTCTTCCAAAGCGCCAGGTTCTCAGGGTCGCCCTGCTGCAGCTTCACAAGCTCTGCGCGGCAGGCGTCCTTCCAGACGCCATCCTCCTCCTTGGCTTTCGCAGCGGAGAGGACGTAGCATTTTTCGAGGTTGGCGACGGTAAGGTTGTCGCGTTCCTCCTGCGTTAGGCACTCGCGATAGCCCTTGATGAGTATGCCGAACTGCGTTCCCCAGTCGCCGAGGTGGTTGTCGGCAATCACCTCGTAGCCGAGGGCGCGGAATATGCGGTCGATGGCGCAACCGATGACGGTCGAGCGTATATGCCCGATATGCATCTGTTTTGCCGCGTTCGGCGACGAGTAGTCGATGACGACGCGCCGACCCGCGCCGTTCTGCGGAATGCCGCAGCCAGGCGCCGCCGCAAGCGCGGCGAGCTCGGCGGCGAGCCATTCCGGCGAAACCGTCAGGTTGAGGAATCCCGGGCCTGCGACCTCGACCTTGATCGCAGAGCCTATGTTCTCCGCCACCTTAAGGGCGGCGTCGCGCGGCTTCAGACCGACCTTCTTGGCGACCTTGAGCGCATCATTGCACTGGTAGTCGCCAAACTTCGGATCAGTTGCAGGAACCACCTTGACGTTTGAGAAGTCCTCCCCTTGGAAGGCCTTCTCAAACGCCCCCCTGACGATCTCTGTCAAGTCCATCTCGAATCAATCAGACGTTGAGCGCGGACGTGTCGGCCTCGACCTTGCCGGGATTGAATCCCATCTTGACGAGGTCGATGTCGACGATGCCAAGCGGCTTCGCGGTCTTCCATCCGCCGTTCGTGAAGTCCGGGACGTCCACCGAGCAGGAGCGGTTCTTGACGGACTTCTCGCTGAGCTCGGCAAGGCAGCACCACGACGCGAGGTCGTAGACGTCGGTGTCGAGCGGCAGACCGTTCTGAAGGCAGTAGACCCAGCGGAGGTCCATGATGAAGTCCATTCCGCCGTGTCCGCCGATGGCCTTGGCGACGTCGCTGATCTCGGGGCGCCACAGGGGATGGCGATACTGCACGCGCATCTGCTGCATGACTTCCTCGCTGAAGTAGCCGTGCACGGGATCGCCGGGGTTCTCGGTCCAGCCGAACTTGCCGACGCAGCCGTCCATGAGAAGCGCATTGACCTTGGCGGCAGGGTCGCCGCCCGCGCCGATGAAGCCGATACCCTCGAACGCGCCCATCGTGCCGGTGACTCGGTTGATGCGGCTGTAGGGACGCGGCGAGCTCACGTCGTGCTGAATCATGATGCTCTTGCCGTTGACCGTCTTTATGAGCATCGTGTTCATATCGCCCATCGCGATCTTGAGATTGGGCTTCCACTGGCTGTCGGGGTACTTCGCCTTGGCGTAGGCCTCGAAGTTGAACTGGTCGGACTCGAGCGAGACCAGGTAGTCGAAGCGGTCGCCGCGGTTGATGTTCATGTATTCGCACACCGGGCCGAGGCCGTGCGTGTCGTACTGGTTGCCCTTGTGGGCGACATTGTGCCTCAAGCGCCAATAGTCGGCATAGCCGTACTTCGAGAAATCGGCCGCCCAGTCGGCGTAGCAGAGATCGCGCAGATCGTGAATGTAGGCGCCTTCGCCGTGGACGATCTCGCCGAACTTGCCTTCGCGCACGAGTCTCAGCGCGAGCATCTCGGCCTCGCCGTAGCAGCAGTTCTCGAGCTGCATGCAGTGCATCTTCGTGCGCTCGCTCGTCTCGACGAGCGCCCAGCACTCCTCAAGCGTGAACGCGCTGGGAACCTCGACCATGGCGTGCTTGCCGTGCTCCATGGCGTAGAGGGCGATCGGCACGTGCATATCCCAGCTGGTGGCGTTGTAGACGACGTCGATCGCGTCCGACTCGCACATCGCCTTGTAGCCTTCGGGTCCGGTGAATTCGAGAGCCGGGGGCTTTCCGTTGTTCGCAAGCCACTGCTGCTGCGCGGCGACGCGCTCAGGGAAGATGTCGCAGAGGGCGGCCACTTCCGCGCCGGGGATCGCCGCAATACGGTGGACGGCGCCAGGGCCACGCATGCCGAGACCGACAAAGCCTACGCGAACCTTCTTGAGAGCAGGGGCTCCATAACCCTGCATGGACCCGCCCAACGACAGCTTCATGCCGTTCGAGGCGCACCCCGCCGCAAGCGCCGCAGCGCCCATCCAAGCGGTACCTTTCAAAAACTCCCTGCGATTTGTCTGCATAGACTTTTCCTTTCTTGTTGATCTTGTTGAATCTTTAGAAAATTATTCCTTGTGGTTGTGAATTATACCATAATTCGCCGTTCTACGCCACGGGTCCGTGGCCGGAAGACATGTTCTCGCCGAGAAGCGCAAGAGCGGGGTCGGATGCGGAGAGGTCTTGCGTCCAGCCGTTCGCGAAACCGAAGTCCGCCGCAGCCTCGGCAACCTCGTCGTACTCCTCGACAGTTACGCCACGATCGAATGGCGGGGTCTCTTTCGCCTTGTAGGCGGGAGTGAACTGGCTCATAACCGAAACAGGCACCTCGCTCGAAAGCTCCGTCGCGATCCAGGCAAGGTTTTCGATGGCCTCGTCGGAATGTCCCGGCAGGACGAGAACGCGGACTATAAGGCCCTTCGGGTTACGCTCCCACGCCCATTTCACCGCCGAGCGGGCGGCCTCCACATAGCCGTCGGTCGCACTGGCGGCGAGAGCGGTCTCGTTTCTGGAATACCTAAGGTCGAAAAGCGCCCAGTCGCAAAGCTCCGAATATTCCTCCAATGTCTCGACGCGCTCGAAGCCGGAGGAGTTCCAGACGAACGGCAGCGCCACCCCTTCCCTTCTGAGCATCGCCGCCGCCTCACATATGAACGGCAGGTATGGAGTCGGCGAAACGAGGTTCCAGTTCTCGACGCGATCCTTCTGCGCGAGGTCGCGCATTATGGAAGCGAGTTCGGCGACGGACTTATCCACGCCCTCCCCTCTCCAGCTCCACGGCGAGTTCTGGCAGTACAGGCACTTCATCGTACACCGCGAAAAGAATATGCAGCCGCTGCCGCGCTCGCCCGTTATGGGGGGCTCCTCGCCGAAATGCGGTCCCCACCTGAATACACGGGCAGAGTTCCCGGCTCCACAGAAACCGGTTGCGCCGCCTTCCCGAAAACGATCGGCGCGGCAGCGCCGGGGGCATAGCTCGCAGAGGCTCATCGTCTGAACTTGGGGTTGTTCCCCGCAATCACGAGCGCGACTTCGCCCTTTACCTTCGCATCCTTGAACTCGTTGACGAGGTCCGAAAGGTATCCGCGACTCACGCGCTCATGCATCTTCGTCAGTTCGATGCACACTGCGGCCTCGCGGTCGCCAAGCGAATCAAGCGCGGCTTCGAGAGTCGCCGCGATGCGAAACGGCGATTCGTAGCAGATAAGGGTATGCTCCTTGTCGGCGTCTTCGGCGAACCAGTTCCTGAGAGCACCTGGCCCACGCGGAGGAAACCCCCTGAACGTGAACGAACTCGTAGAAAGCCCGCTCATGAGAAGAGCTACGTTTACGGCGCTCGCGCCAGGTATCACCTCGTATGGCACGCCCTCCTTGGCGCAAGTACGTATCAACCTGTATCCCGGATCGGAAATGCCTGGATATCCGCCGTCGGAGCAGAGCACGGTTTCGCGTCCGGCCCTAACCGCCGCAATCACGAACTCCGTCGTCCGCTCCTCGTTGCCCTGCCGGTATGAAACCATCTCTGGGCGCGGCACGCCAAAATGCGTAAGAAGCTGCCATGTGCGGCGCGTGTCCTCGCATGCTATGAGCGAGGCGTTTTTAAAGGCGTCAAGCGCACGCGGAGAAAGGTCGGCCAGATTGCCTATGGGCGTTGCCACTACGTGGAGCATGGTCAGTACTTCTTGATTTCCTCGGCCCATGCCTTTTTAGTCTTCTCGTCGGGGGCAACGAGAATGCCGCGGTACTGATATGGTACCCAATGGTTGGTCCATGTCGTGTCGCGGAAAGGCTTGTCGAACAAATCCTGGTCGGGCAGCACGTCATCGGTCGTTCCGGCGCGTCCGTCGGGTCCCTTGGAGTACAACACCGGGTGGCCCCCTCCCTCGCGCTCTTCATACACATAGGCATGTCCCCACGGATCGGGCACTACCTTTTTTATGTACGGGCCGAACCATCCTTTCAGCTGAGGCCTCAGCGCGGCGAGCTCCTCAAGGCCCTCCGCCGTCGTCGGGTAGCGACCCACGTGGAATTTGTAGCGTCCGCACGCCTGCGCAAGCGCATCCATCGATTTGCGCACCTGTATGTCGGCCTTGGATATGCGCTTCTTGCCCATCGGCACCGCACCTGTCTGGACACCGATGAAGAGCGCCGCTATGAAGATCATCACGCAGATGATTATCGCGTAGTAGAGGGGGCCACGCTTCAGCGGCGGCTTGTCCAGCCCGAGTGCCGCGCGCTTCTTTTCGTACTCGCGGGCGATATTCTTGACGGCGGCCTGCGTCTTGGCGCGCGCCTCCGCCTTGGAAGCATCCTTTGGACGGAACTTCTTCCGCATCTCAGTGTAGTTGACCATCAGTCAATCTCCGCGGCTATCCAACGTCTGGGCTCGGGTCTCTCCGGAGTTATTGAGAACGCCTTCAGGATATCCGCCGCAAGACGTTCGAGCAATTCAGGTTCGCGCGTCGTCTCGAGCGTCGCGAGCGGTGCGCCGACAGGCACCCTGTCGCCGCGCTTCACGGCGAGCGTCACACCAGCCAGAGGATCTATCGCATCGCCGGCCTTGGCGCGTCCCGCGCCGAGCGCGAAGGCGACCTTCGCGACCTTCTCGGCGTCTATGGAAGAGACATAACCGGAGGTCGTCGTCTGCACACGGAACTTGAATGTGGGGCGATTAAAGCGGGTCTTGAAGCGGTCCAGGTCGCCGCCATGCGCCTCGACCATAGCTACGAACTTCGCCTTTGCGGACCCGTCCGCCAGCTTTTCGCGGCACATCGCGCGGGCGTCGTCCAGCGGAATCCCCTTTTCGAGAGAGACCATCCTGGCCGCGAATTCGACGCAGAGGTCGGCGACGTCCTGCAGCCTTTCGTCACCGCAGGAGAGTATCGTGAGCGCCTCGGCGACTTCGTTAGCGTTGCCCACCGCGAAGCCGATCGGTTCGTTCATGTCCGTGACGAGCGCGGCGGCCTTGCGTCCCGCGGCGCGCGACCCGCCGACGAGCGAGTCCGCAAGGGCCTTCGCCTCCTCGACAGATTTCATGAACGCGCCGCTGCCGAACTTCACGTCGAAGACGAGAGTGTCCGCGCCTTCGGCAAGCTTCTTGGAAAGTATCGACGCGGTTATCAGAGGAATCGAGGCGACGGTGCCTGTCACGTCGCGGAGCGCATAGAGCTTCTTGTCCGCCGGGCAAATCTCGTCCGTCTGGACGGACATCGAAACGCCGACGGAGGTCGATATCTCATGGAAGCGCTCTAGCGTCTGCGAACAGCTGTAGCCGGGGATCGTCTCCATCTTGTCCGCCGTGCCTCCGGTGAGGCCGAGGCCACGTCCGGTAAGCGACGGCACCACAATACCACAAGCAGCGGCGAGCGGCTGGATGATGAGCGAAAGCTTGTCGCCGACGCCTCCGGTGGAGTGCTTGTCGGCGGTCGGCACATTCCAGTCAAGGCATCTGCCGGACCGCATCATCGCGTTCGTCAGGTCGGACGTCTCGCGCTGCGTCATTCCGCGACAGCACACCGCCATCGCAAACGCGCTCATCTGATAATCGGGTACGTCGCCGCGCGTGAAGCCTTCCACTAGCTCGCGTATCTCCGCCGAGCCAAGGGCGTGGCCCTCGCGCTTCCTGTCCAGAAGAAGCTTTACGGTCATAGCTTCTGCAGCACTCCTCTGATCGAGCGCTCGCGCGCCTCGACGGACTCGCAGAGGCGGAACTGCACGCGGGCGCGGTTCAGGTTCTGCTCCGGCTGGCGCGTCTTGAAGTAGACGTTGCCGTTAAGGTAGTCCTGGAAGAACCTGAGGCCGAGTTCAAACGGCAGAAGCCTTATCGAATCGTAAAGGTAGGCGCGGTCGGCGTCGGTCAAGAACGCGCCGGCCTCGCGCATGTAGCCCTTGCAGAAGGCGGTTGCGAGGTCCTCGTCGAAGACGACCTTAGCAAGATTGGTGACCTCTTCGCCAGCCGGGTTGCATATGGAGCGAAGGGCATCGCCGAAGTCGAGGTGGATGAGGCCGGGGCTCACGGTATCAAGGTCGATCATCGCAGTGCCCTTGCCGGTCACGTCGTCGATCATTATGTTATTCACCTTGGGGTCACCGTGGAACATGCGCTTCTTGAGCTCGCCAGCAGCCTCAGCCCTCTCAAGGCATAGCGCGAGGTCGCGACGCTCCTCTATGAACTTGGCGAGACGCTTTGCCTCTACGGACGAACCCAGCAGTTCGCGCGCCTCGGGCTTCTCAAGCGTCTTGTCGTACGCGGCCAAATAGCCACTTGTGATGTGGAAGCCGGGGAGCGGGTCACCGATGAGCGAGGGATCCATATCGCTTATAAGATAGTGGAAGTGGCCAAGCGCCGCGCCGCACTCCATGGCGTGCTCGGGACCTTGCGCTACATCGAAGGCGTGTGCGCTCATGATGCGCGTTATCACGCGCCAAACCTCGCCTTTCTCGTCTGTAACATAGTCTGCACCGTTCTCCTTGGTCTTCACAATGCGCGGCATCTGCCACACACGATCGTCGCGATCGGCCTTCGCGTCGGCCTCAAGCTTCTCGTGGCAGTGGCGCGTAACCTCATGCATGTTCTCCATTATGAGTTCAGGCTTGGGGAAAACGTTTCTGTTCACGCGCTGCAGTATAACCTGCGTTTCCGTGAATGTGTTGCGATAGATTGCGAGGAACGTGTCGTTGATGTTGCCGTTGCCAAATGGCTGTAGCGCGACGAGCCGTCCCTTGATATTGAACTTGTTTATGAGGATAGAAAGTTCCATCTTCAGTTCTCCTGCTTGGTTTTTGTTTGATTTATTATATCAAAAACCGTGCGCGTGCGCACAAAACACTAACTTCTAATCGTTGAACGTTTCGCCACTGTGGGGAATGGGTTTCCAGCGACGGGTAGGAAGCACAAGTGTATACAGCACTGCGCCCGAAAGGATAAGCGAGAATATGGGAAAGGTCAGAACGGCGGTCCAGCGCGGACGACGCTTCTTGTGCGAAAGACCGATGGCGGCAAGCGCGGTGAACCACCCCATCAGAAACACGAACCCTATGACACCGAAGAAGAACGAATACGCACCGACTCCCGCGCCTCCGATGCAAAGCTTTACGACGAATGCGGCTATGTCGAAAAGGAGCACAAAAGCGACTGACATCCCAGTCAATATGGCGAAGTAGCTGTCGAATAGCCTCAGCGACGGACGACGCAGAAGCCCAGACAGCCAAGGCAGCATGTAAAACCTCGCCACCTGCCATCCGCCAGTGGCCCAGCGACGGAGCTGACGCCACATGTAGACCGCCGTCACAGGCTGCTCATCGGCATAGTCGGCCTCTGGCACATAAGCGACGCGACGACCCGCAATGTTGCTCTGCACCGTGAACTCCACATCTTCGACCATCGTCTTTGTGCTCCACCCGTCCGGCCCAAGCGCAGAAAGCAGAAACGCAAAACCGGTTCCGGTCAGCTTGCCGGAGAGCCCAAGGTTTGTGCGCACCCTGTTGGAAAGCTCGTTCATAATGTCCCAATACACCGTATACCAGCCAGAGATAACGTTTGCCCGCGCGTTTGAGGAGTGGCGACATCCGGTAACTACGCTTTCTCCGTCCTGCAAGGCGTCGTTGACCGCGTCAAACCAGTTGTCGGAGGCAATATTGTCGGCGTCGAACACGGCGACGGCATCAAATCCGCCATGCGCACGCACACGCTCAATGCCCCATGCGAGCACATCGCCCTTGCCAGAACTGGGGGTTTTCTTCTCCCACACCGTGGCGCCTGCCGCCCACGCGCGTTCCGCAGTGCGGTCCGTACAGTTGTCGGCTAGAACTATCACTTCGCGGCAATCGGCCGGATACTTGCCCATTGCAATGCTCTTCACAGGCATCCTGATGACAGACTCCTCGTTGCGAGCACATATTAGCACGGCAAAGCGCAGCTTCTTCGTTGCGGCCGGATGGCGGCGTGGGCGCTTGACGAGTCCAAAGAGGACGATCAGTGTTGACCACAGGAATACGCAACTTAGGACGCAACAAGCAAGGTCCAGCAAAAGAGCAAGCGTAGGGTTGCTCATCTCCACCTCCTGTGCGCCCAAAGATACTGCTCGGGGTATTTTCGTATTGCCTCACCAAGACGGTCGTTCAGTATCTGTGTGCACTTCGCAAGGTCGGCATCCCGCGAAAACTTGAGCGGATCTCCACCGACGAGCCTGTAGCGGAAAGGAGCGATGCGCACGAAAGAGCCTATGACTATAGGGTAGCCAGTCCGCATGGCAAGCCGTGTCACGGACGTGAAGGTCTTCGCCGGTCGCCCAAGGAACTCCAGCTTCAGTCCACCGCTTGTATGCTGGTCCATGAGAATCGTCATCGCAGAACAATCGCGCTTCCACTGGCGCATTATCTCCTGCGAAAAGCCGTGCTTCTTGTCGATGACGGTGACCGGCCCCCGGAAATGATGCTTCTTCATCCAATTTGCGACGAACTTGTTGTTCATCACGCGAGCGATTGCTATCATCGGCCGCGTAAACGAAAGGATGTTCGTCGCCGCCTCCCACACGCCATGATGCGCACTCGCCAGGATTATCGGAGTATCAGGCGATTCAAGCAGCAGCTTCACTGCCTCAGGCGAAGCCTCGCTCTCCACGTCGAGATGCTCGCGCCAGTTTGAGGCGTTGACGACGCACGGCACGCAGAGCGCTTCGCAAATGTGCCCGGCGAGATGGCAGAACGACTTCTTCGCGATGCGACGCGCTTCGCGTGGATCGTCTGATATTCCGCACTTGATAACATTGTCGACTGCGATTCTGCGGCGCTTCGGCATGAACAGCCACACGAGAGCGGCAAAGCCGGCCCCGAAGTCGTAGGCATGGCGCATGAAGAAGTTCATGAAAACCTTATGCTTGCTGCGCGACCGTGTCCGTCAAGCCCCTCAACGGCGGCGAACGACTCGATTGCGGCCCTAGTCTCGCGAAGGTCACCCTCGGTGAACGCCACAAAGCTATGGCGACGGCGGAAGTCGTCAGGGGTAAGGCCGCTGAACATGTTGGCTGCGCCACCGGTCGGCAGGACGTGGCTAGGCCCTGCGACAAAGTCGCCCGCGGACTCTGGCGTCCACGCACCAGCGAACACCGCGCCTGCGGCGCGCACCTCCTTCATCAGCGACGTTGCGTCCCTGGTCATTATCTCGAAATGCTCTGGGGCGAAGCGGTTGACGACCTCAAGCCCTTCGTGGACGTCCTTTGCCACCACGATCAGAATCCCGTCGCGATCGATCACTCGCTTGACAAGCGCCTTGCGCGACAACGTCTCGGTCTGTCGAAGGACCTCCTTCTTGATGCGTCCGGCAAGATCCTCGGATGTGCATACGCAAAGCGACTTCTCCCAGCCGCTGCCGTGCTCGGCCTGCGAAAGGAGGTCCGCCGCAATCCAGCGCACATCAACCGATCCGTCTGTCAGGACGGCGATCTCGCTAGGGCCCGCGACCTGGTCTATGGCGACATATCCGTACACCTGCCTCTTTGCAGCAGTCACGAACGCATTGCCGGGACCGGCGATCTTCTGAACCTTGCGGCACGTCTTAGTGCCGAAGGCCATCATACCTATGGCCTGTATACCGCCGACGCGGTACACCTCCGTCGCCCCTGCGAGCTTCAATGCGTGAAGAAGCACAGGATTGACCTCGCCGGTCTTGCCCGCCGGGGTGCAGGCGACAATCTCCTTCACTCCGGCCGCCTTTGCGAGAGTGACCGTCATGATCGCCGTAGAAGCCAGCGGCGCGGTTCCGCCAGGCACATACACGCCAACACGGTCCATGGGGGAGAAGAACTCGCCGGCGCTGCCGCCTCGCGGGGTCTTCATTGTCCAAGGCTTCCGGAGCGAAGCCCTGGAGAACTTCAATACACGACGGTGCGCGTCTTCGACAGCGCGGCAGATTTCCTTGGGGACATTGGCGGACGCGGCGGAAAGCTCGGCCTCGCTCACACTGAAGCGGCGAGGGGCAAGCTTCGCGCCCTCGAATTTCTCCACATACTCCGCGACCGCGGCATCGCCGCGCGCCTTTATGTCGGCAAGAACATCCGACGCGGCCCTTTCCGCCTCTTCAGGAAACGCCGGTCGGGCGTTGAAGCGCTCGACAATCCGGCTGCCGGTCTTGACGATACGTATCATCTCACTTTTCGCCAAGCATGCATTTGACAGTGCAATCGCATGCGAGCTGCCCGTTGACGTAGCCCTTCAGGCTGAACACACCGAGCTTGGAGCGCACCTTGACGTTCTCGACGACGGTCGTCATCTTGTCGCCAGGACGCACCGGATTCCTGAAGCGGGCGTCCTCAACCGCCGCGAGCACGAACACGGCCTCTTTGCCGGGCTCGGCCGCAAGCGCGCCACGCGCCACTATGCCGGCGCCCGCCACCTGAGCCATGGACTCCACAAGCACCACACCAGGGACGATCGGATTGCCGGGGAAGTGCCCCTTGAAGAAATCGTTCTTCTCCTCGGTGTAGGTGTATTCGCCGACCGCGCCCGTCTCGTCCGCCGAGAGGAGCGTATCCACGAAGAGGAACGGCGGCCTGTGCGGCAGCAACTCGATTCCGGGCTTGTTGTATACGTTCTTGAAAACGGGGAAGTCCATCACATCAGACCTTCTTGAAGACCAGTATGCCGTTATGTCCGCCAAAGCCAAGCGAACTTGAAAGCGCAACGCGTATGTCGCGGGCAACGCCTACGTTTGGCGTATAGTTCAGGTCCAGCGGAGTCTCGCCCTTCTCTACGTCAACCTCAAGGTCGGGCTTTTCGTAGTTGATGGTCGGAGGAACGAAGCCTTCGTTCACCGAGAGAGCCGTGATTGCGGCCTCAAGCGCACCGGTACCGCCAAGGAGGTGACCGTGCATCGACTTTGTGGACGAGATGTTGATCTTCTTGGCACCCTCCTCGCCGAAGACGCGCTTGAACGCCTTGGTCTCCATCTGATCATTGAGGTGGGTCGAGGTTCCGTGGGCGTTTATGTAGTCTACCGTCGAGCGGTCTTCAATGCCCGCATCCTTGAGCGCAACCTCTATCGCCTTCACGGCGCCGTCGCCGGAGGGATCGGGAGCGGTGATGTGATATGCATCGGCTGTCGCACCATAGCCGGCAAGTTCGCAGTATACGCGAGCGCCGCGCGCCTTGGCGTGCTCTTCGCTCTCAAGTATGAGAACCGCCGCGCCTTCGCCCATCACAAAACCGTCACGGTCGACGTTGAACGGACGGGACGACTTCTCGGGCGTGTCGTTGAAGTGGGTGGAAAGCGCCTTCATCTTCATGAAGCCGCCTACGGTGAACTCCATTATCGAAGCCTCGGTACCGCCTGCGATAACCACGTCGGCGCGTCCGGCACGAATCATGTCGAGCGCAAAACCGATTGCGTCGGTCGAGCTGGCGCACGCCGTTACGACCACCTGCGCCGGTCCCTTCGCGCCGAGCGCAATGGAGACGTTGCCCGCGGCCTCATTTGGTATCAGCTCCGGAATGGCAAGCGGGGAAAGACGTTCAGGGCCACGCTCGAAAAGAATCGTGTAGTTGTCGCCGGTGACGTCAAGGCCGCCTATTCCGTTGCCGATGAGCGTAGCGACGCGATCCATGTCGGGCTTTGTCTCTTCAGTGTAGCCCGCGTCGCGCCACGCCTCGACAGCCGCCGCGACGACATATTGGGAGAAGAGAGCCATGTGCCGCGCCTCGCGCTTGTCGATCAGACCGCCGTCGATCGCATACTCCTGAAAATCCCTGACCTCGCCCGCGACCTGGCATGTGCAACGCGAAGGATCGAACTTGGTTATGCGGCGTATGCCAGACTTGCCGGACTTCACCGCGCTCCATACCGCATCCTTGCCGTTGCCGCAACCGCAAAGCATCCCGATTCCGGTTATCATTACTTTCTTCATCGTGTAGACTTCTCCCTTTCCGCCTTTAGAGTGGAAACAATTTTAGTGTATTATACCATACTTTGCCCCAGCGTGGCAAAAATACCGCACCAATGCCCACAAAATCTCCCTACAAAAAAAACCTCGGCGTGTCAGCCGAGGGCTTTTTATCAATAATGGTTGCCTCGCAGGGACTCGAACCCCAACAAGCAGAATCAGAATCTGCGGTGCTACCATTACACCACGAGGCAATCTCGTTTGTGGCCTTCTCGAGAATGGCGGGGTCGACGGGGCTCGAACCCGCAACCCCCGGATCGACAGTCCAGTGCGCTAACCAATTGCGCCACAACCCCGTGTTCCAGAAAGTGATTGGTAGTATATCATATCTTGCCCCCACCGCGCAAGGGGGTAAGTTGAAAAATTTTTCATGAGCCCTCGTGGGGTGCATGCTTTGCCTCTCAGCGCCTATTCAACAGCAAAGACAAGGCTATCGCGCCAGTTGTCGTCAAGGTCTGGCCATGCGGTCACAAACGCAAAATCGTCAGCAACGAAGACATCGAATCCTGCAGGGGCGTAAACAAGGCGACGCCTCGGCTTCGAATCAGGGAACAGCACAAGCAACGGAAGGTCGCCGGCTTTTGACGCCGCTCGCCGCTCGCGCCCCGGTATCGTTACGCGCTTGCGTGGGTTGCCGTAGAATACGGTTCCGTCAAAATCCCACACCAGTCCTTGCATATCACGCTCGCTCTTGGATGATGGATCCATAAGCTTCTTCTCAAGGAGCAGATTCGCCGCATACCAGCTTTCGCTCAGAGCAAGACCATAGCCGCCGAAATATGACCATGTATTCCAGCCAATTTCGCCATACCATGTGGTTTTGATGTATCCGACGAACTGGTTCACCTTGCCGAAGCCCAATGCCGACATAACCATGTCATATCCAGGCTTATGGTTTCCTATAAGACAGTTCCCTGCCGCGACCCATACCTTCTCACGGCATGGAGCGGCAAGGGGGTGCATGTCCACCGTCTCTGCCGCGCCATCTATTGCCTGTCCGGTCATATAATCTATAAGCTGCGCATTCCCGGCGGCAGCAAAGCCCTCCTTGCAGGCGATGATATTCCCGCGAGAGAACGGCATCTCCAGATTGCGTTCGCTTGCATGCGAACTGGTCAACAGCAAATCAGGGTCGTCCCTGCGCCATGCTTCGGCGAACACATGCGAAGTGTCGCCCGTGGTCGAATGACGCGCAATCTCCCCCGTCGCAGACTTATGCCACCATTCTCCTGCCGGGAACGCATCTGAGATTACGGTTACAGGGCCTTTCACTATATCCTTGTCCACTCCGGTCGTCGCAAGAACCGCCGTAACTTCGCTCAAGCCCTTCGATGCCGCCATGCGCCTGGCATCCGACGCCGTCGGGCCCGTCACTATCCCCCACATGGCGTCATCAAACGGATCGTCGTCAATGCCGCACATCATGCGCTTTATGCCGCGAACGGTTTGATCGTCTATCTCATCAGGCAGCATCACGAATGCGACATGACGAGGACGAAATTCACGAAGCGCCGCCATGGTCTCGCCGGACACGATACGCTCCGCGACGAAAACGGTATCACCTGTCTCTTCGACAAGTGAATCAACTACACTGCGCCAGCCGTCTTCGCCTGCATCTTTTGCTGCAAGCGCGGCAACGACCATCATGGACGACCAAAATCTCGAACACCCACTCATCTTGCTCTTCATGCGCATACACCTTTCTACTGTTTCTGGTTCGTCGGAATTGTATCACATATCAACCTGTTATATCAAGTTTTCACTTTCCCCATTGACATTCTCAAAAAATATGAGATAATATTCCGCCGTTTGTGCGAAAAGGCACAACGATGCTCTTCTGGCAAGAAAAAAGGAAACAACACGATCATGAAGATCAAGAACACCAAGAAGGCACCCGCCGAAAAGGTGGTTGCCAAGAAAGTTGCGAAACTTGAGGAACCCCAGGCTCCCAAGGCCGCAAAGCAGACCGTGACGTTCACGGTTCATGCTGACAAGGATAAGGCCGTCTACGTGGCCGGCGAGTTCAACGATTGGGACCCGACCGCCAAGAAGATGGCGTACAAGGCCCGCAAGGGTGTCTATGAGGCGACTCTCAGCCTCATGCCCGGCACATATCAGTACAAGTACGTCATCGATGGCGTATGGTGCGCTGATCCTGAAAATGCCGAGGCGGTCGCTAACGACCAGGGCACGTTCAACTCTGTCATTACTGTCAAGTAATTAGGCAGCGTGCCAGAAAAGCAGTGGGGCGCTTCTGTTGAAGCGTCCCCTTGCTTTTTATGCAGCCCCACCGTCAGTTGCTCGCCGCAGGCCTTCGACGGGATCGTCCTTCTGCCTTCTTTTCTTCATCGCCAGGCATGGTTGCGCCGTCAAGCGATTGTTCGTGGATCGGTATCCGTATTATCCGCATGACAGGAGCAGTGTTTGATCGATAACTGCGCCCTTCCGGATCGGCTATACGGAATGTAAGCTCCACCTTATATGGAACCGAATTCGATTCCGCAAATTCGTCTTCAAAAGCACTCTCGTCGTTTTCTGCCTCAATCTTATCAGCAGTCTTCAAAACGCGGCAGTTGAACCCAACGATTCCATCCGACACAAGCACGGGCTGGTACATGTCGTCATTTGCGAAGCTGAAGTCAATGTCATCTGGATTGTCCTTGGGCCTAAGCGCAATATCTGGACACTGCCTGGCATAAAGCCCCGTGACAGCTATCTCTTCCTTGTAGTCATGATTGCCCTCTTCAAGAACCATAACCTGCACTCTATGCACGGTATCGGCCACTGCGCTTTTGTTTCCGACTATCGCAGAACCGGTCTTAGACCATTCTATCACGTCGGATTCATCCGGGTCTTCGCCTTCACCGTTGTTGGTGAGCACAAACCCGTATCGCTCATCCTGCTTGCCGTCATGCGGATAGTACATGCTCCGCAATCCAGATATAACTTGGTTAAGCGCGAAATCCGTGCGTTGCATCTTGTCCATGTAGTCGGTCGATATCTGCCAACCACGGCTGACAGCATTGAATGTGAACACGCTCACAGTCGTCAGCACCCCGACCAAGAGCACGGCAAGCAGCATTTCTACCATGGTAAAGCCGCGTCTCATTCTGGCTTCCTCCAGAACGTCACATAGCTTTCCTCCTCGCCATTCCCGCGCCGGCGGTCACCCCAACGCACAGTTATGCGAACGGTATACAGGTTGCCTAAACGCTTTATGTCCTCTTCGCTGTCGTTCCTGTTGAGCGCTTCACGCTTCCATGTGTAACTGTGGAACTTCTCCTCCTGCTCTCTGGTCAGGCGCGCGTTCTTGCCGGCTATCTTGTCCCACAGCTCGGTGGCCTTTGTCTCCGGCACATCCAAATCGCTATCCGGATCCTGCACATCTGAAAGCGGATATGCCATATCACCAAGGTCCATCACCTCCTGTGCCGTTTCAAGATATGTGGACGAAATCATCATCCGCTGGCTCTGAGACATCGACACCAATATCGTCGTAAGGCCAAAGCCCAGTATCAACGCGGCAAAAAGCACCTCAAGAAGCGTAAAGCCGCTGCGCGTGTGCTGCCGCCCCATCAGTCGTCCTCCCCTTCGGCAAGAACTTTCATTCCGCCGAAACGGTCTATCTTGATGCATAGACCTTTGTCGGGAGTTGCGCCGTTGGGATACACCCAAACACGGTGCGGCTCCGTACGTCCATTTACCTCCCAAACGATAGAAACGGGCTCTTGGTCTTCCATTCCTGACGCAGCCGATGCAACCGCAGCCATTGCATCCTTTTCCGCCGCCGCCTTTTCCTCTGCCGCTTTCGCCTTCGAATCATTCAACTTGCCTATAAGATAATCCACGTTGGAGAATACCGATATCTTAGGCTTGGCTTTTGCTTCATCCGACACGTAGTCCAGCTCTTCGCCCTCTTTCAACACCTTTAGCCTGACGCCCCGCACGACATCCTCTGAGATGGGGGCGAACAGCACATCCTCTGCAGTCTGCCCGCCACCTTCACCCGATGTTGTGCTGTCGGCGTCCTGCGGTTCATCGATCAGGTTCACATTTGCACCTTCAAGCGTAGTCGCAGACCTTACCGAGTCGGAGCCGAATATCTTCGCGGAGTTTATTTCGACTTTGGCGCAGACCTCGTCGTCAACGGTTCCCGTGGAATATGTTATGATGCTTGGCTGCTGCGTCACAAGCGCTACACTGCGAGCATGGCGTATGGTCGCAAATATGTCACGTGCAGCCGCACGCACACGCACCGCCCCCTGTCCAGCCCGTACATTGACTACGCTAGCCGTCACCATTATGCCGATGATGGCGACGATAGTAAGAAGCTCGATGAGCGTGAAGGCCCTGCGCATCGCGCCGTGCGGGTTCAGTCGTCTCAGTTGGAGCCCGACTTCTTGGTCGTATCGCTGCGGATGTCGTCGTCGTTGCCGAACTCAGCGTCAGGGCCGGCGGAAATAACGACAAAACGACGAGCACCCTTCTTTTCGAGCTTGTATTCGGTGCCCCACGGATCTTCCAACGCGCCATCGCCGCCCTTCAGGATCGGCTCTTCTTCGCCGTTGTCCTTTATGAGGTCACGAAGGTCGCTGGGATACTTCTTGTTCGCCAGATAGTAGGACGTGATGGCGTTAGAGATGTTGTCCACCGACTCCTTGGCCGCGGTCTTCTTGGCGGTCTCCAGGTTGGACACGATGCTCTGCACGGCAACCGTGCCGAGGATGCCGATGATCGCCACAGCGACCAATATCTCCATGAGCGTAAAGCCCGCGCGCATCGCCAGTTCCGTTTTCTTCTCTTCAGACTTCATTGGCATAGCTCCTTTTTATCTTTTTGCCTGTTGTATTATAACATATTTCCCGCTAGATGGGCTTACATCACATACCAAAGCACACAAAAGAAGTGGCAAATCGTGCCGGCAAGAACAAACAGATGCCACACCATGTGTGAATACGGAAGAGACTTCCACAGATAAAACACGCAACCAAGTGTGTAAAGGCCTCCACCGACCGAAAGCCACATGGTGCCCAGCCCCTTGAGCGAACGGACAAGAGGAACGATCGCACAAACCGCAACCCAGCCCATTATGACATATGCGCTTGTCGAAAGGTAGCGAAAGCGCCCTGTGGTACGCAACTTGAAGAATATGCCCAAAAGCGCCGCACCCCACTCTATGCCGAAGATTGTCCACCCAAGTCCAGGATGAGCAGGTCTAAGCGTCACAAGACAGAACGGCGTATAAGTGCCTGCAATGAGAAAATATATTGCCATGTGGTCCATCACGTGAAGCACGCGTTTGGCAGGCTGGTACGTTATGGTGTGGTATGCCGACGACACTGCATAAAGGAGAATCATGGAAAACCCAAATATGGACGCGCTCGTCACCTTCCATGCAACGTCCACACTGCTTGTCGCACCCTGCCAAACGAGAAGCGCAAGCATCGCTGCGCCCAAGTGGGATCCCACGACGTGAGTCACGGCATTCGCGACTTCCTCTCCACTTGTGTACTTTCCAGGCGTCCGCTTCACTTCACAAGATCCTTCTTCATGTACTTCGCGGCGACCTTCTTGAAAGCCCTAACATCCGCCGCCATGTGGCGAAGGGTATAGACCGGATGGGTCCAGAACGCTATTGTCGCCCGGGCCATAGCGCGGGCGTTGGGGCAGTCCGTGGATGCATAGTCGATGCGTCCGTTCGCCGGATCGTCGAACGGATAGTTCGCCCTGCCGAATCCGCGGCGCTTCACGTAGGCATCCTCTTTGTACATCTCAGGCCAGAATATGGCGTATGCCTGGACCCCTTCAGCCTGAACCTCGGCGACAAACCTGGATACCGGCACCGTGAGAAGCTCCTCTCTGAGGACAAACGGGGCAAGCCAGTAGCTGTTCACGCGCTTTGGCGTGTCGATCGGCGAAAACCTGACGAGCGGATGGATCTTGAGCGCATCGACGAGTGCGCGGCCAAGCATGCGCCGGCGCGGCAGATTCCAGCGATCATAACGGCCAAGCTCACCTAGACCAATCACGCTCTGTATCTCAGTCATGCGGCAGTTGTAGCCGATGCGGCGGTGCACATACGGGCGACCCTCCGTGGACTTGCGACCTTCGAGCTTAGCCTTTACATCGCTGCCATGGTCCCTTAGGGATCTCAGTTCCCATGCAAGCCCGTCATCGCTGCAGCAGATCATTCCACCTTCACCGCCAGTCGTTATCTGCTTGGACTGGCAGAATGAAAAGCATCCGACATCGCCGATAGTACCCGCCTTGCGCCCGTTGTATTCTCCGCCGATGCACTGTGCGCAATCCTCCACGACGAAGATGCCATGCCTGCGGGCGATCTTCATAATCGGGTCCATGTCGGCGACCATTCCATAGAGATGCACAACGACAATGGCCTTGGTGCGCGACGTTATAAGCGGCTCTATCTTCATTGGGTCAATGAGGTGGTCGTCCCCGACGTCGCAGAATACCGGCATCGCCCCCGCAATCAGGGCACAGAACGACGACGCTATAAATGAGTATGATGTGCAGATTACCTCGTCTCCGGCACCTACCCCTAGCGCGGTAAGCGCAAGATGCAGCGCAGCGGTGCCGTTGGTCACAGAGACTGCGTTTCGCACGCCAAGCCACTTGCTCCAAGCTTTTTCGAACGCACGTCCCTGCGGACCTGTCCAGTAGTTTACCTTGCCGGACCTGAGTATCTCCGCGACCTTCCGTTCCGTTCTGCGGTCAAACTGGGGCCATGCAGGGAACTGAAGCTTCACTTTACGAGTCCCTTGAAGTAAGTTATCGTCTTGGCAAGACCATCCTTTAACGGCACCTTCGGCTCCCAACCGAGAAGCTCCTTGGCAAGGGTTATGTCGGGCTTGCGACGCTTGGGGTCGTCCGCCGGAATCGGGCGGTAGACTATCTTCGACGTTGACTCTGGAATCTGCCTCAAGGTCTCTTCCGCAAGTTCGCGAATAGTATACTCGCCCGGGTTGCCGGTGTTGATGACAGGCGCGCCAAGTCCATGCCGTGCACAGAAACCGTCCACTACATCGCGTGGAAGACCCATATAGCGTCGCATCGCATCCATCAGATCGTCGCAATATTGGAAGCTGCGCGTCTGCATTCCGTCGCCGAAAAGGGTTATATCCTCATTCGCCAAAGCCTGCATGATGAAATTGGAGATGACGCGCCCATCCTTCGGATGCATGTTGGGGCCGTATGTATTGAAGATTCGCACCATGCGTGCATCGACGCCGAACTCGCGGCGGTAGTCTGCCAAGAGCGTCTCGGCGCAACGTTTGCCTTCATCGTAGCAGCTCCTGACGCCAATCGTGTTCACGTTGCCCCAGTAGCTCTCCACCTGCGGATGCACCAGCGGGTCGCCGTATACTTCGCTTGTCGAGGTGTGGAGAAGCTTCGCCTTAGTCTTAAGGGCAAGGTCGAGCATGTTCATGATTCCAAGCACGCTGGACTTAAGCGTCTCCACAGGATTGTGCTGGTAGTGGATCGGACTTGCAGGGCAGGCGAGGTTGTATATCTCGTCGAACCGGCCCCAGAACGGCTGCGTCACATCGTGGAGCACGAACGAGAAGCGCTTGGAGTCCATCAAGTCCAGTATGTTGTCCTTCGTGCCCGTGAACAGATTGTCGAGCGCCGTCACCTCATAGCCCTCCGCGAGCAACCTGCGGCAAATATGGCTGCCGAGAAATCCCGCCGCGCCGGTCACGAGTGCCTTTTTGGGAAGCTTCAGTTCCATATTGCCCTTTCCTGCGTAATTGGCTTATTCCGTTGCCTAGCGTAAAATCTACAGTCCGCGCTCCATATCACGACGCAAAGCCTTCTTCTTGAGCGCGTCGCGTTTGTCGTGGAGGGCCTTTCCGCGGCAGACGCCAATCGAGACCTTTATGCGTCCACCTTTAAGGTACATCTTCAGGGGCACAAGCGTAAGCCCCTTCGCTTCCGTCTTCAGCCTGAGGTCCAGCACCTCCTTCGCATGCACAAGTAGCTTTCGCATGCTCTTTGGCTCATGGTTGAAGCGGTTGCCGAACTTGTATGCGGCTATGTCGGCCCCCACGAGCCATAGCTCATTTCTAAGGACTGCCGCGTAGGATCCGGCAAGGGAGACCTCCCCATGCCGGACAGACTTCACCTCAGTTCCCGTCAAGACGATACCGCACTCGATGGTGTCGAGTACGGTATAGTCGTGCCGCGCCTTTCGATTTTCGGCGAAAACGGGATTGAAGCCGTTCATCAGTCCCCGAAGAGGGTGTTGACGTTCATGTGCTTCATGTTCCACTTTGTCTTCGCGTCCTCGGCCTTGGCGATGGCGTCGAAGTCGATTTCGGCAATGAGCTTGCCCTCTGCGACCTCCCTAAGGGCAATGTCGCACTTGTCCTCATCGAGCGACTCGGGCTTCACAAGCGGCTTGGCGCCGTTTATGAGCTCACGCTCGCGCTTGGAAATCAAGTTCACCAGGACGGGCGTCGAGGGAATCTTTTCGTGGGCCTTCTTCAAAAGTTCGCTGTTCATCTTTGCTTCCTTCTCCAGTTGGAAGGGTGTATTATATCAAATTATTTGACTTCGCGGTAGGCGGCAAGCGCCTTTTCGTATGCGGGGGAGCCGAAGAAGCCACACGGCTTGAACTCCGGGCAGAAACCCCTGTATACACATTCCGGCACACAGCACGCCGCCACCTCCGGCTCCTTTTCGGCTATCGCATCCACAACTGCGCGCCACGCGGCCCGCGTTTCAGGGCTGGCCTGTCCGCAAAGTCGTCTGCGGGAGATGAACATGACGGACTGGGCGTTCGCAAAGCACTCGTGCATCACCGGGGCGTCCTGGCGGTTGGCATCCCGCACCACACCCGTCCGGTCACTGCGTTGCGTAGAGACGAAGTGCTCTATACCGTATTTGTGCCTGACGAAGTGAACCGACACCCAATATGGCAGATCAATCCACTTCCAGTTGAAGCACAGCTTACGTATAGGCGAATGCTCCGCAAGAAGAATCTGCTTCTTCCACCTGGAGCTCGGCTCCTTCGTGCCCTCGTCGAGCCGGATCGTGGTGCGCGCAGCGTCAGCGACCTCGCGCCACGTTCCCTTTACCTTCAGGAATTTGATTTTCATTCTGCCCCAACCTACTTGAATACAGCCGTCTTGACCACTGGCATGGCCATTGGCCCTGGCTTTCTGATAAACACCATGGAATTGCCTTTGGGCAGGGTAATCTCTATTGGCTGCGCATCCGCATAGACGACAACCTTGCCATCTTTAGGCCTGGTTACTCTGGCAACCTTTACGCTTTTCGGAAGCGCAGTCCAACTGCGAAGATCCGCACCAGTCGTTGAAAGCGCCCAAGCCGCGACACCCGCCTGAGCAATCTTAAGCGACAAGTAGTCTCTGGAACCGCCACCCTTCTTTTCCTGGCGCCTGTTCGCAGCCTCTGCAGCTGCACCGAGCGCGGCCTGGACACCTACCTTCACAATTGTGCGAGTTATCTCACGAAATATTGCGCCGCGCATGTACACGTCAAACTCGGTACGGACCAATGAGTCGACATCCGCCAACTCTGCGAACGAAGTGCTGTTGCCACCAGCGAGGACCGACCATGATGAAGCCGCATGGGAACGCTTGCGCAATTTGGGGAATGCCATCCCCGCGTACATCACATACCTGTTCGCGTACGGAAGAAGGATCAAGGGCAGATCAATCCTCCATTCCTCGCGGCAAGGGCAAAGACCGTCCTCTACCCATATCCAAACCTGGTCGCGAGGACGCATCTCCCTCGACATCTCCGCATAGTCTAGGGCGACGACAGGATTCCCTGGCACGAATTCCGCGACATCCCGCAACATATTCATAGGATCATCGTCGTTGATCCAGCGGAAAACGCCGGCGACATGGAACATATATGAATTCGAGTAGTCTTTCTTCGACAGCAGGTCCATGTTTCCGGATGTCGCAACATCATATTCGCAGTTCGCCCTGAGCTGTGCAGCGAAGCTGGCATCGTTCATCACGGCGGACGACTGGCTCCTGCGCTCGCTGCTGGACATGGCGTTCGGTTGCCCCTGCTGCCTTTGGTACGATGCCGCGTCGCTTTCCAGCTTTTCGGCGGCCGCGGCCGTCTCCCTCCTGCGGTCGTACAGCCAATTGGCCTGGTACTGGGCGGCACGATTCAACTCGACGCGGGCATATTCGCTGTCGCCGTCACAGGCGAAGTCGATGAATCTGTACAGACAGGTGAAGATGCGGTCTTGTCCGCCGCCATCGTAAGGGAACGACTTGTCATTTGTTATCATTGCAAGCGTGCCCTGACCGACTTGCGAGAAGACGCTCCTAAGGTCGTTTTTCTTGAAGACGTCCTCGGCGGCATCAAACTGCTGCAGCGCACCCGATCTGTCATCGGACATGAACTTTGCCGATGCCGACAAAAGTCGCCACATCTGCTGGGAGTCATCCTGCTTCTCGGCAATTTCGGTCACTTCCGGAACTGCAGCTGCGTAATTGCCACTTGATATGTCCTTCTCGTAATCGTCAAGAACATCCTTTGTGGTACGGCAGCCCGCAAGGGAAAGTGACGACGCGATCAGGATCGCGCCAAGCGATCTTGAGATATTCATCATTACCAACCTATATTGATGAAGGGGAAGAACCACTGCGACCTGGCGAAGTTCAGAAGCCCTATCTGGACGCCATCAAGGCGTTCCGCATAGTTGACAAGACCTATCTGAAGCCCGCACATGCGGCGTTCGACGACATTTACGAGACCGTTCTGCCAGCCCCACGCGTTTTCGGCCACATAGGAACCGCACCAGTTGATGAAAAGGCCCTTTGCGTTGCGGCTTGACGAAAATACGCCGAAATCAAAAGCTGCGGTATCGCGATATGAGCCCCAACCGAGGTTCATTCTTACACCGACAACATCCCACGAGGAGTTCGGAATCGCCCACGGCAGGAAGGTGAAGCCGATAGCCGTCATTCCATCCTCATAGCCGTACCCGGTCTCCGCAGTCCGGGGCGCATACGCCACATTCACGCCCCTAGTCGGGCCGTAGCCGTGGTCATTGGCCACACCAGTCCCAGGCGTCAACACCTGGGCACCCCCAGCTGCGGCCACTGCGGCCACAACTGCTGTGACAATCAGTTTTTTCATTTTGACTCCTCTTTGCTTTGTTACTTCAATTAGTGTATGTTTGGTTTGCGCAGCAGGTTCATGAATTACCAGTCCACCTGTTTGCCGTCAACAAGAAATACCACGTTACGCCGTCCCCGCCACAACTGGTTGCCCGTAGCGAGCTCGTGGATTGACAGCGCCAAGTAAAATTCGCGTTGCATCCGCCCATCCTCCCTGGACGAATTCCGCTGTGCCAACTCGCCATACAGAACTAGGGACGGCACCAGCATTTTTGAGTCGGTCGCCACTGGAATCCTTTCGTCCTCCGCACTTCCCAAGGCCGACGATATGACAACTTGGCCACTTGCGGAAAACAACTCGACAATCTGCGCAACCATCAGGTCAAACGTACGGCCGCGGATTGACATCGTATCGTTTTGGATGCGCCCAAGCGCCATGACAGGTCGATTGCCGCCCGTAAAACACGGACTCGCTAGTGCACTCTGCACCAGTTGCGGGACAAGCCCCGCCACGGCATCGTCGATCGACACCGCCGGTTCAGAGGACCTTGACTGACACCCGACGCACAACGCGGCCACGCACAACGCAAAAGCGGTTAGACTATTGATTTTCATTGTTTTTGCCACCTTTCAATTCCTCGATCTTTCGTATGAGTTCAGCGAGTCGTTCCATGATGCGTTTACGGTTTTCCGGGCGCATGCTCCGTTCATGTTGAAGTTCAACGCCTATGCGGGAGAGTTCTTGCTTTAACACCCGCATCTGATGCTGTGTAATAGCATCAACATCATCACTATCAAAATTAAGTTCCCTTGCAATGTCCTTTAATTTTTCACGCATTACATCCCTCATGCCTTCTTCAAATTGCCTCATTTGCTGCGCTTTAATCTTCTGCGCCATTATCTCATTCATGATTTTTGACGCCCCCGAACGCAAAGCGCAAATTGCGACCACGCCATTTCGACCCGTCAATGGATGTGTGTAGGGGCGACGGAAATATTGTTCCAGTTCACGAGGGTACCAATCGGTTCCGACCCCCTTAAACTCAATAAAACTTCCTTCCTTGTGATTCTCGGCATCTCCGCCATTTATCGACACCGCAAGGTCTCCACCAAACGCAAACGCGGCACACTCACGGGCTGCGGCATCCAGCAGCGTTCCATATGGTTGTTGCCCCTCTGCAGCAGGAACAACACCAATAGCCCATATCGTACCTTCATTGTCCACAAAACGGCGCGGCCCAGCAACCAAGCCAAAATCTTGCGTGTCCATCCACTGCTGCAGGGTCATTTTCCCCGCTCTTCCTAGTCTTTCCTCCCCAAAAGACATAATTTCATCCTTCCCCTTTTCCGCGTCAAGGGAAACAATGAGCGCTACCTGATACGCGTCCTCCGACAACGACTCAAACTGGCGGACAATCGAAAGTCCATACACTAGGCATTCCATCATTACCATTTCACTTGAGCCAGACAATCTCGCCTTCCATGAAAACCTTTTATCTGTCGCTCTCCCAACCATTCGATCATTCATTCGCCCCATCAATTGAGGAATCCAACTTTCTTCACCCTCGTCATCGGGGAAGCTTCCTAATCGAAAAGACGAATTCCATCCTAACCCACGAAATCCACCGGTATTCCCAGGCGCTTCCACTTTACATACAATCGTCCGAGTAATATCGGCAGCCGCCATCATCAGCAATCTCTTAACGGCCGCATACCTTTTTCGGGCGAATTCATCATCGCTCATTTTTTTCTCGTATTCAAAACCATCCTCAACTATCAAAGTGATAATCTTCTGCTCCTCATCAAATCCAAGCTCCAACCCGTTTTCCGCGCAAAATTCATGAGCCTGTTCCTCTGCGCTCAATTGCCTGTCGCTGGAGGTTGCCCTTTCAACAAAGTCTGATTCATGTGCAATCCGCCTTGCAAGGGGATCTGGCGTCTCTTTAGCTTCGCTCTTGCTGACTTCCGAGCAATCAGATGTTGCCAACTCAGTCTTCGTATCCGACTTCGATTCTTCCCTGCCGCATCCGCATATTGCAGCAAGAATCGAAATAGAAACAGCGATGAAAAGATTCCTCATGACCCACTCCTATTTGCTTTGCGTCTCAAACTTGCCAGTGATAGGGTTGAACACCTTGACGCCGCCTGGAACTGCCCTCTCTGCAGGCATGGGCAGACGTTCGCACGACGGCTCGCTCGCGTAAGCAATTGCATAAAGCCGCGAATTGAACTTTAAAGACTCGACAACCCCGTCAAACACGCATCTGCACGGGGCAACACATCCGGAAGCCGAGGCATCAACACCACCGCCGTAAGCTTTAAAGGCAGAACGGCCAACATCACTGTCACGCACAGTATGGATGGAGGTCTCCTGCTCAGCAGATGCACTTCCGTCCATCGCCAACTGCAGGTTGGACTTTGCGCACATTTCGAGAGATTTCAGCTTGGGTCCAATGAAAAACTTCCCCGAAGCAGTTACATCATCGAAGTCAATTCCAAAAAAATGGACAAATCCGCTAGAATCCTCGAATTCGCCGAAGGCAGGTGCTTCTTCCGGTTTCAATCCGGCAAGATAGCCGCGCAATTCATGCTCCCAACCATCGGCGCACGCATACGAACCAGCGAGGGACCTCAAAGCCCGGATTTCCCTCTCCTCATTCCAGGAAACGGCGACAGAAACGACACAAGCACTCTCGTCGACTTGTGAAACTACAGCCAAAAGCCTAAACCCAAAAAACGTTTTTCCTGATTTTACCGAATATTCCGCCAGATTGCTCCTGTACCTCCGACCTTCACCCACTTCCTTGCTTGTCGCGTTCAGGCCATGCACTTCGCCGCACAATCCATTCATGACAGACCTTCGCCCCTTGGTCAAGGCAATCGACAAGGCCCGTTTGTAGTCTGCCCATGCACAAACGCCGGAACAGCTGAAGGATGAACTTGCCACGGCGACAAAATCGCCAGACTCATCATTATATCCGCGATGCAATCCATTCTGGAGCAATACCACGTCAATTGATGCTTCCGCATCAACAACTCCGGAGAAGGCAAGATTGCACATTGCCAGAAAGGAAACCAAACAAGGCAAGAATAATTTCATCTGGTTCCTTCTAGTATCTTGGCGGACTCGTTTCTGCACCAGGAATCGCTTGCGATTCCAAAAGCCGCCATGGCCGCTCCATATGAAAGTTTGCTGCATCCCAGGTCGCGGTACACTATGGCGAGATTGGCAAGAGCAAATTCGTATTGCCCGTCCAGCATAAGCGAATTCCTATAGCAAATCAATCCGCCATGCAAATCCCTTCTGGCGAGCATGACCCGACCGAGAAGATTCCACAAAACCTTGTCACCGGGGTTTTCCCTTAGCGCTTCGATCAATATCTTTTCTCGCTGCCTGGACGAAAATTTGCCGCTTGCATAAAAACTTTTTTCAGCTGCGACACCTGCGGGAGTCCGTTTTTTCGGGGTATTCGCCATACTGCCGCCGGACAAGAACAACTTCTCAAACACCGGATCGACCGCCATTGGCGTTACTCGCTTGTGAAGCTTTCGGACGGAGCGACAGGTCTTTGTCTCTGTCGTGACAACCTCAAACTCGCACTCTCCAATGACATTGGTGACGACGAGACACTCTCTTGTATCCTCCGATTCGGGCCTGGCAGGATCCCATTCGTAAGAAATTTTATCCGGCAAGGTCTCCAACCGCAACTTTTCAGCCTTCATAAAGCGCGCAGTATCCGACTCCTCAAGATAATCCATCCTTTCCTTCTGCACCTTCATGTATTCTTCATAGGCCGCAGAGTCGTCGAGCACAAATTCCTGCGCCCAGGACGCGACACTTCCATTGTCTTTCAAGAGAGAAAGCTCCAGCACATCCAAAAGGCATACCTGCCACATAAATGATCTGTCAACCTTGCCGGAATACTTCTCCTGGAAAAGTTCCCGCACCCCACGCTTCCAAACATCCAATCCCACAGGCACCATGAAAGACTTTGGCATCGTCGCGAGCACCTCACTTTTATCGTACACGGCGCAGCAGACTCTCTCGTCCATTTCATATCGGGCGAAATGCGGCCCGTTGAAGCTGCCTTCCCAATCGGAGACATATTCCCATAACGGATACTCGCTCCGCACAATATCCCTTGCGAACGCCATTCCCGGGCTCAACTCCGGATCCTGCCTTTCGGCAGAGGCTTGGGACGCAAGCCATGCGAACAGTTCCTCCTGTTCCGCGGCGAGAATTCTTCCCTCTATATCTTCTGCAGCGTCGCCTGCCTCCCTTGGAACGCGAACCTGAACGAACAGAAGACCCTGCTCGGCCCATTCGTACACGCCGGAAGGCTCATCCTTCAGGCGCATTTCATAATAGCTTTCAGCCATGGCGGGCATATGAATGCCCGCCATGGCCATTTGCGCAACAACCGCAAATGCAGCGATTGTCACAGATCTAAGCACATCAGAAATCATCGCTGTGGCTGGCGGAGCCGCCAAGCACTCCCTGCTTGGCCTTTTTCTGGCCAGAAGTCTGGGCCGGGACTTTCTTCACCGGAACAACCTTTGCATCGGTTTTGGGCTTGCGGATATCTTCCACTGCCTTTTCGATCTCCGCCCTGCTTTTCCTGCGACCGGCCTCAAACTCCTTTGTGGAATTCTTGGACGCTTCATATGCGTCTTCCGCGCCCTGGCGTTCCCCTGCGATTTCATGCAGCGTACGGACGGTATCGTTCGCACGAACTTCCCATGCCTTCTTTATTTCGGGTGACTTCGCAGCGAGAGTCGAGTCGATCGCCGCAACGGAAATGTATATCCTCTTGTCTGTAATGGGATACACGCCCTCCGTGCTGTAGACCTTGCCAAGACCGCTCACTACCAAGTCCTTCGGAGTGGACTCCTCCATGTTTTCTGCAAGAGCCTTCACTGCTTCACCGCTACGGCCTTTGCGCTTCGCCAAGGCTGCCTGGGCAGAAGTTACACCTTTGCCCTCCACATACAAGGACATCACAACAGCCTGCATCGCCATCTGATCGGCGAAGACGATTGCGTCATCCTTCTCCACCGCATCTTCCGGAACCTCTTGCGCAGATATGCCTATGAAATAGAGCTTGCCATTCTTGTCCAAATACTGTCTGGCGCCGACCATGGCAGGAAGAGAGCCCTTGTTGGCGTCGAGATACTCGGTAAGCGTGCGATTCTCCGTAGGATTACCCTTAGCGATTTCTTTGCGCGCCAGCATCCTTGCGGCACGGTCCTCCAGCTTTGGACTCCATATTACGGCAACGGCCACCTGAAACTCATTGCCGACATACGACTCTATCTGGTGCAGAGGGATCGCGCCATGCAACCTGATCACAACGCAAGAATCGATTTTCGCATTCATCGTCTGGCTGGGGAACATATCGATCTTCTTGTTCTCAAGCTCTTCGGCGGCATCCTTGGCGAGATCGTAGGCTTTCTTCAGTTCTTCGTACCTGGCCTTCTTCGCTTCAAGTATCTTACCATCTTCATAAGATTTGTCTAGCTTCTTTATCACTTTATCCACAAGCATATTCAACCGGTCGGTCGTGGTCACCCCCTTCAAGCAGTCCGCCTCCGCCATCTCCATAGCCAACATCAACTTGGCGACTCTCCGCTTCTTTTCGTTCATCTCGTTGATCTCATTGGAGAACTTGGCCTCAAAGCGCTTTATATCGTCGGTGTTGAGACCGGTCTTCCAGTTCTTCGCAGACACCTCCCTCTCAACTCTGCCGCTGATATCGATTTTTGCGCGCAGCTGGGCCTCCCTGTAAAGCATCTCACGCTTAGTCATGAAATCTTCATCTATGGGATCTAAAGAATTGTCGCGAGCTACACCGACTTGCAGAAAATAGCCACGCTCATCGTTGAAGCCCTGTTCGTAGTTGTTGGCCTTAAGCCATTCAAGCATTGCAGAGCTGGCATCCATGGCAACAGCCACCTCGGCAGGCGCCGTCTTCTGGGCCTCCTCTACGATCTCAACGCCTTCGTCATGCGGAACGAGTTCGTCCATCGTCAAAGGTGCGTCTGCCGCTTCGGGAACAGGTTCCGCCTCTATCGCTTCGGTCTCGGCCTGGATCTCAGACGGCTCTTCCGCGACATCTCCCATCTCTTGCGCCATTGCGGCGGTTGTGCCAACGACAGCCGCGGCTGTCAAGGCAAATTTCACTATTTTTATGTTCATGGATTCTCCTTGGTTGTGTGTTGATTTGGCAGAATTGCTTTGGAAAGGCAGCGGTGTTACCTTGCCCACGGCGGTTTTACCGCGCCACCGGGAAGAATCTTGACCGGAGAGACGACGCCCGCCCCATCGTCGCCGTACATAGGCGCCCTTGGGCGACGCACTACCGCGCCGACTTCTATCTGATCCATAGGCGTTCCTTCAATGACGATCGCATAGCTCATCTTGGGGTCAACACGGGTGATGCGGACACGTGCGATCATTTCCTCCGGCGCACCAAGAGTCTCACCGCTCGATACATCCGTTATGTATTCGCCTCGGCGGAATACATCGTATACATCCCCTTCAGCTATGCCGCTGCCACCCTGGTTCAAAACGAGTTCGTAGGTCATGTGCGCCGTCACCCGCAGCGGATAGATGTTGTTCACGATCTCGTCGCATACCGCACGCGAAGCGGCGGCATACCCGGAGGAAAGCATCGACGCAGGTTCGGAGCCGTAACACGCAGAGTAAGGAATCACAACCTTGCCCGCCCACTTGAGCTGGCTCGTAGGCACAAGAATCACCCTGTAGGAAACCTCGACAAACGGTCCGTCCAACCGCCTTACGGAACCAGTATACTCGTTCTGGACCACTCCCGGCTCGCTGAACAACTTGACTGTTCCCGTCACCATGTAGTCCGTGATCAGAAGCTGCTGGGAACGCCCTGCGTCACCAGCAAACGAGTTTACGTCGTTCAGCCTTGCAAGTTCGCGCTGCACCAGTTCATCGTTCGCGCGGTCAAGCATGGAGAAACGCCTCGTCTGAGTGAGATCCTGGTTTAGGTCCTCGGCGATTTCGTCGCACTGCTGGCTCAGGTTCGCCTCGACGCCGGCCAGCGTCACCGAGGACGTAAGCATGCGGAAAGGCATAACCGTCATTCTGCGGCGATTGTCGACGGGCAGACCAACGGTATACTGTCCTGGAACCTTCGCCTCAAGCTCAATGAACCAAAGGCCCATTTCCTCAATATACTTTTCTGCGGTGATCTGGTAGCTCAGGACACGGCCCCGCGTCGTCGCGCTGACTGACTGCCTCAGCGACTCGCGCACCTCGCTTACCGTGGCCTCGCCGCTATGCGACGTCACCTTGGCCTGCATGGCGGAGTCCATGAAGGCGTCGCGGGAATCCTGCAGCGATACGCCCTGAACTTGGGATGCAGCCTGCACAAGGGCTTCGTACACGGCGGTACGGTAGTCGGCGTTGCGGCCGCTGCCGACCACGGTCTGTATGCTGTTGCTCTGCTGCAGCTGCGCCACCGCAAATCCGCAGACGAACAAAACGGCCAACAATGCGAACTTCTTCATGGCGCGTTACCAGGTAGGGGTCTTGCCGTCCGTCCGCTTGACGATCGGGTGCTGCTTCTGCCACCACTGGAGGCCGGTCGCCAGATCGGTTATGCGCAACAGAAGATAGTACTCGATCTGCTTGTCGCCGTTGTCCATGCGAATCTCGCGCTGTATTATCTTTCCGAAGATGCTGTGGGTCGGAGCCACCTTCTGGCCCTTGGCCGCCACCGTCGCCTGATTGAACTCGTCATCACCGCGGACGCTGCGCGCGGCGTCTATCATCTCGTCGCGGTTGTCGGCAGATGCCGCCATCGCGGATGTGACCATTATCTTTCCGCTGTTCATCAACTCTTCCGTAATGTACGAAGTGAGGATGTCGGTGTCGAACCTCTGCATGGTTTCGTTCTTCACACGTCCGACGGTCATGACGTAAGCCCCGCCATCCGCCCTATCGAGACGGCCGCTCCTGAACAGCGACTGAAGCATCTCGTTCGCGGTCTCCTGGACATCGCGATAGTCCAATGCCGCAACCTGCGGACCTCTGTCGTTACGGATGTCGACACGTGTGGTCGGCGTCTGGCAACCTGTCATGGCCGCTGCCGCAGCGGCGGCAACAAGCACTACTGCTATCTTGTTCATGTGATTTATCCTTTTCTGTTAAGCGTAAATGGTGCACAAACCGGTTCAATGGCGCGAAGACTGGACATAGAACCTGAAGTCGACCGCGTCGGGCGAAGGCGCCGTCGAAGCGAGGCCCACGACCTCACGCGGCGCTGCGGACATCGGCGTCCACGAAGAAACGACAGACGGGAGTTCAGTTCCGTTGGAATCAAGCCATACGGTACGGTACTCAACCTCGACTACCCCGCTGGTGTTGTTTACTATGTTCGCCTGCATGGTGTACTGCAAGGAAGTCGTCTTTGTAAGTCTCACATCCGTGACCCAGATGGCAGACCCAAGCTCGGGAGAGACGGTTATGCGCCTGTCGAAGGGCGCAGAGTGATAGGCAACGCAACCGGTAAGCGCAACGGCGGCAACCAGCGAAAGAAACAGCTTTTGCATAATGGCCAAGTCCTTTGTTGGAATGTAGTTTTGCTGTTAGTCTACCAAACTCACCGCCTGGTGTCAAACGCCGACGCAGCCACGAGGGCGCGTCGGCGTCATTTTCGGTTTTTGCATGGCGCTCCTCATCGAACGACGAAGTTCACCATTCGCTTCGGGACGGCGATTACCTTTACGATCGACTTGCCTTCCAGGAACTTCGCAACGTCCGGACACGCCTTCGCAACCGACTCCATTTCGGCCGGCGTCGCCGAAACCGGCACCTTGATGCGGCCCCTGAGCTTGCCCAGCACCTGCACCGGAATCTCGATTTCGTCCTCGACTAGCGCCGCAGGGTCGTAAGCCGGCCAAGGCTCGTAGGCGAGCGACTTGTCGTGGCCGAGCACCTCCCAGAGCTCTTCGCCGAGGTGGGGCGCGAAGGGGGCTAGGCAGAGCACGAAAGTCTCGAGGAACGGACGGGGAAGACCCGCACCCTCACATGCGGACCCCGGGCCTTTTGAGTAGCCCTCCGCCTCGTTGATGAAGACCATCATCGCGGAAATCGCGGTGTTGAACGCCATCGCTTCGAGATCGTCGCCGACCTTCTTGGTCATCGTGGCGAGGCTCTTCGCCTCGGCCTTGGTCATCGCACGATCAACGACAGGCGTTTCGGTGACGAGGCGGTTGGCGCGCTTCAGGAAGCGGAACACGCCCTCGACGCCCTTGGTGGACCACGGCTTCACGGCCTGCAGCGGGCCCATGAACATCTCGTAGAGGCGGAGCGAATCGGCGCCGAAGTCGCGTATAACGTCGTCGGGATTGACGACATTCTTCAAGGACTTCGACATTTTCGCGGGGAACTCGGCCAGCTCTTCGAGTTCCGAGAGGTCGGCGCCATCCATTCCCCAGTTTTTGGGTCCGAACGGCTTGCCGTCCTTCCACGTGACATGGTCAACCGGCACAAGCACGCCGCGCGCGTTCTTGTAGGCCAGGCCGAGAATCATGCCTTGGTTCACGAGGCGCTGGAAAGGCTCTGGCGTCGGCACATAGCCGAGGTCGAAGAGAACCTTGTGCCAGAAACGGGCGTAAAGCAGGTGAAGAACGGCATGCTCCGCGCCACCGACGTAAAGGTCAACGGGGAGCCACTTCTTCAACAGCTCCGGGTCGGCGAAGCAACTGTCGTTCAGCGGGTCGATGTACCTGAGATAGTACCAGCAGCTGCCTGCCCACTGAGGCATTGTATTTGTCTCGCGAACGCCCTTCCTGCCCGAAGCATCTACTACGTTCACCCAGTCCGACGCCTTTGCGAGCGGAGGCTCGCCAGTACCGGTGGGCTTGTAGTCCTCAAGCTCCGGCAGGGTAAGAGGAAGATCTTCTTCAGGAACAAGCGACTGTGTGCCGTCCTCCCAGTGGATCACGGGGAACGGCTCGCCCCAATAGCGCTGACGCGAGAAGAGCCAGTCGCGAAGCTTGTACTGCGTCTTGGCCTTGCCGACGCCCTTCGCCTCAAGCCACTCGATCATCTTCACGCGGGCGTCGTCAACGGAAAGTCCAGTTATAAAGCCGGACGACACCATCACTCCCGTCGCAATGTCTGTAAACGCCGCATCGCCCACATACGGCACAGGGTCGGGAGAGGCGGTCTTGGCCGCTTCGCTATCGGCGGGCGCCACGACCTGAACGATCGGCAGATCGAATACCTTGGCAAAATCGAAGTCACGCTCGTCGTGCGCCGGAACGGCCATGATCGCGCCTGTTCCATAGCTCGCGAGAACGTAGTCGGAAATGAAGATCGGAATGCTCTCGCCGTTGACGGGATTCACGCCCTCCACACCGTCGAGACGGACGCCCGTCTTCTCCTTGTTGAGTTCGGTGCGCTCGAGGTCGCTCTTGGACGCGGCCTTGCGCTGATACTCCTTGACTGCATCGCCATTCTTGATAGAGCCATCCTCAAGCCATTTGGCGACGAGCTTGTGCTCGGGCGAAAGGACCATGTAGGTCGCACCGAAAAGCGTATCGCAGCGCGTCGTGTAGACGGTGATCTTGCCTTCAGCGCCCTTCACGCCGAAATCGACCAGCGCGCCGGTGGACTTGCCGATCCAGTTGCGCTGCATCTCCTTGATGCCTTCGGGCCAATCGAGCGTATCGAGGTCCCTCAGTAGGCGTTCGGCGTATTCGGTGATCTTGAGCATCCACTGGCGCATTGGCTTGCGGATCACAGGATGGTTGCCGCGCTCGGAGCGTCCGTCGATGACCTCCTCGTTCGCGAGCACCGTGCCGAGAGCCGGGCACCAGTTTACAGGCACCTCAGCGACATAGGCGAGGCCCTTCTTATAAAGCTGTTCGAATATCCACTGCGTCCACTTGTAGTACTTCGGATCAGTCGTGTTTACCTCGCGGTCCCAATCGTAGCTGAAACCGAGGGCGCGGATCTGCTCGCGAAAGCGATCGACATTCTTCTTCGTCGTAACGGCGGGATGGGTTCCCGTCTCGACGGCGTACTGCTCCGCAGGCAGGCCAAAAGCGTCCCACCCCATGGGGTGCAGGACGTTGAACCCCTTCATCCTCTTGTAGCGGCAGAGGATGTCAGTCGCGGTATAGCCTTCTGGGTGACCGACATGGAGCCCCGCTCCCGAAGGATAGGGGAACATGTCGAGGCAGTAGAACTTCTCGCCCGATGCGGACGAATCGGTCTTGAATGTCTTGTTCTCCAGCCAACGCTTCTGCCACTTCTTCTCGATGGCGGAGAAATTGTATTCGCTCATTTACTTCTGCTTTTGGTCTTCGGCGTGTTCAGCGATCGAACGGGCTATCAGGCCCGAAACGTCGTTAGTCGCCGCCGCAACGCCGGCCTGGACGGCGTAGTATATCGCCTTGTGGGTGGAGCTGCCGTGGGTGATGATCACGGCGCCCGGTACGCCAAGTAGAGGGGCCCCTCCATAGACTTCGGGGTCCATCTGACTCTTGAGCGAACGGAACGCACCCTTGAGGAGCAGCGCACCAAATATCCTTAAAGGACCCTTGAAGCACTCCCTCTTCAGCCAGTAGCCGATTGCACGGGCTATGGACTCGGTCGTCTTCAGAACCACATTGCCTACGAACCCGTCGCAAACGGCCACATCGATCTGCCCCTTGAAAAGGTCGTGACCTTCGATGTTGCCGACGAAATTGAGATCCTTCGCCGCCTTCAGCTGGGGGAAGGTCTCCTTCGTCATCTCGTTGCCCTTGCAATCCTCGGTTCCGATGGATATAAGGCCTACGACCGGCGTGGTGCGCCCCAAAACAGCCCTGGAATATGCATTGCCCATGAGGGCGAACTGCACAAGCCAGTCTGGGTGGCAGTCCATGTTCGCACCGGCATCCAGAAGGAGCAGCGGACGGCGCGGGATGCGCGTCGGAAGTATCGTCGCGATTGCCGGACGCTTGACGCCCGCGATTCGCCCGAGGTTCAATATCGCACTCGTCGCCACAGCGCCAGAGTTGCCGGCGGACACAAACGCATCAGCACGTCCCTCTTTTACGAGTCGCATTGCAACGTTGATCGAGCAGTCCTTTTTCTTGCGAACCGCATCTACTGGACTTTCGTCCATCTCTGCGATATCTGGAGCGTGCACAATCTCAAGTGTACCGTTCTCTATCGCCTTCTGCGCCATGGACTTAACATCCCTGGGCAGCTTGTCCAGCTCCGCCTGAATGGGCGCAAGCTGACCGACAAGAAGAATCTTGATGTCGGGAATTCCGGCGGCGGACTCAACCGCGCCGACAACGATTTCACCGGGAGCGTTGTCGCCCCCCATCGCATCGAGTGCTATACGTGTCATGGGCTACACCTCGCCTAGACGCGCGTAACGACCGATTACTCGGCCGAAACGGCTACAACCTTGCGGCCACGATAGGTGCCGCACTTCGGACACGCGCGATGCGCCCTTACAGCCGCTCCGCACGCAGGGCACGTGGATACTTCCGCGAGAATCGGCTTCTCGAGGGACGCCACACGCTGACGCTTGCGCATCTTGGACACTCTGTTCTTAGGACTTGCCATGTTTTCTTCTCCTTCAGCTTACTTCTTTCAACAATTCACCTTCAGCCCGTCTAAAGCATCCCAGCGATCATCGCCTGACGGCTGAGCCGTCTTTTGCGTGATTCCTGGACATGCCTCATCGCAGACAGGGTATGTCGGTAAGGTGAGTATTATACTCTCTCTTGCGTCCGCCGTCAAATCGGCCTCCTGCTGATTCTCGGTCACCTCTACCGAAACCATGAAATCTTCGACCTTTACGGTGGTATCGAAATCCCGTCCGCACCGGCTGCACACAAGGTCGAAATCCTGCTCAAGTCGTCCCCTCACCAAAAGCTCGGAGCCAAACAACTGAGCTTTCAACGAGTAGCGCACTCCACCGAAAGGCTTGACGAATTCCTCATCGAGGTCGATTATGTCGACTTCGCCCTCGAAAGTCTCACCCTCCGGCTTGAGTCTGGCGACATCTATGAGCAAACGGCTCTCCATCTCAGTCAAACACCTTTATATAAGCCTTGGACTTGAGCCTGTCGATCCACTCTGCATATACCTGGGCAGCCGCTTCCTCGCGAACATTCGCTTCAATGTAGTCGTACGCTTCGGCGAAAGACATGCTCTTCGGCTGGGTTTCGTCATCCTTGCGGACAAGGAAGCTCCATCCGTCCAAATCGATCCAATCGCTGGTGGCCCCCTTCGGCAAATCGGCAAGCACCTTGCACACCTCAGGACTGAACACTTCGGACGGCACCACTTCGGCCCATACTCCGCCATTTGCCGCATGAGTGTCTGCCGAATACTCCTTGGCGACCTCGGCGAACGGTTTCTCCTTAAGGGCCGCCGCGACTTCATCGCGCTTCGCAAAGTCTTTTGGCTTGAGCAGTATGACGGACGCCGTAGTCTTGCCGTCCGCTATATATCGCCCAGGGTTGTTGGCGAACTCTTCACGCATGGCCGCAGGAGATGCTGCAACGGTCTTGTCCACCATCTGCCAACGCATGGCGCCTACGATCATGTCGTCCAGAAGCCTCTGCCTCCATTCCGGGTAGGACACCTTTTGCTGCGCAAGGGTCTCCATCAGACGGTTGCGGTCGCCTTCAAACGCACGGGTTATTATGTCGCGTATGCGGTTTTCGACGACCCAGTCCTGAATCGTCATCTTAGACTCCGCCGCCGCCTTCAAGATCAGCTTGCGCTCAATCATCTCCTCCAGAACTGCGGAATAGCGGTCCGGCGACAACCCGGCCCTGCGCATTTCCGAAATGACATCGCTTTTGAGTATCGTCGCAGCATCCACTTGAGCGGCTACACCGTCCACCTCCATGGCATGACACACGCCGGCAAGTGCCGTCGCTAAAACAAACAAACAATTCTTGAGTGCTTTTTCTTGCATGATTTGTATATTATACCAAAAAAAACCGCGGCGCGACGAATGGACTATTAGTCAATTACAATGTCTACCGCTAAACACCACATCAGGCGTGCCGTCGGCGACAACTTTGCCATGTTCAAGCCTTATGACTCACGTACAATAACAACGGATATCCTCCTAACTATACGACTCATGCAAAAGGGCGGCTCCTTACTCAAGAAGCCCCTTTATGTGTACTTTGCTACGCTTTTTGAAATCGGCGTCCCCTACCACAAACAGCATGTAGGGCATTCTCGCCGTTCCTATGCCAAAGACTAGACAAGCCTTCATTCCGTACAAATACCGATACAATGGTGCGTCGATGAATTCATCTAGGTAGATGAATGCTGTGATGTCTTTCTGAAGACAAGCATTCCCTTTCGCGGTTATCCCTGCAGGATTATATGTTTGAAAGCTGATCGTTGAAACCTATACTCAGCGCCAGCATCATCAAAACCCTTCCGCGAACATTGAGCACACCACTGTAAGCCGACACACCAGCCTATAACCGAAAGATTAGTCGTCTTTCCGACGCCGTTTGGGCCAACTATGCCAGCGCGCTTACCCTTTTTAATGGAAATTGTTACGTCGTCAAGTGTGTTGAGCAAAGTTCCACTTTTACGATCCCGCACATAGTTGAAGAAGTGAAGCATCGTCCTTCTGAAACCATAGCGCCATCTTACGCAACTAAAACACATCGTCAGATTCTTAAACTCTATTATTGGCTCGTCCATATCAATCATATTATTTCCGCTGAATAGGGCTTCACCTTTCCATGAAAACTCATCTGTCGGCCATAATAATAACTATTCCGATGAAGATTGTCATAGCAAACCTCTCAGGACGGAACACCTGAGCATAGAATGCGTCTCGCGATGTCATAAGTATTCTTGCCCTGGGGTTAACGTCATAAGCCCACAGAAACTTTTCAGATATGCACCGTATCGACATGAAGCCATGTCAACATTATTATGGCCATTATCCTCTGCAGATCTCGTAATTACTGGTTGAGTACAGCAAACATGTAGCCTATGCCGAAAGAGAAATAGGTCAGCTAAAAGGGCACAACGAAAATGTTCGAAAAATGTGGTCAGGCCTGAGAAAGCGAGCTAAATAAGCACCAGGAAAAACAATATTGGGATTGTGAACAAAAAGTGCGGACTTTCACAAAGCATGTGTCTCCTACACGAAAAGATGCCTGTTTACGTCAACCTTCTTGAGGAGTCCGACATTTACCATTAACACGTTACCATTCTGCATTACAACAGAAGAGAAATAATGCCAGAGGAAGTTGCCGCTTATGATGTAAAGAGCGTATGTACTGTCGCCAAGCCTCATCATCTTGCCGAACACGAAAAAATACACCCCGCTCATAAGCAAAGGCGTCAGCACCGACCAAAGCATTCCCAACGCCGTCGAGTCGTACTTCAGCTTGAAGTCCTTCTTGACGAGCACCAGGATTTGGTCAATCTTAAGCCGTGCGCTTCTGTGCAACCTCATAAAGGCAGCTTAAGGTGCAAGGTTACGGTTACGCCTTGGGCCAGAACTTGTCGCTGAGCTTGGATGGGATGCCGACCTCAGAACGATCGAAGCAATCCGCCAATATCTTCCAGCCTAAATCCAGCGCGTCGATGAGGTCGATATTGACCGAAAGGTCCATCATCTTCTCTTCGAACATGGCGCCGTACTTGAGAAGCTTCTGGTCCCAGGCGGACATCTTGAAGCCCATCGACTGCTTCTCAATGGTCTCCTTGTACTGCGCGTAGAGCTTGATCATCGCGTCCATGATGGTACGGTGGTCTTCACGCGTCTTGTTGATGTTGACCTTTTTGCCGTCCACATCAACAAACTTGTCCACACCCTTGTTGACCTGCTGCTTCAGACGCGACAGCGAACCAAAGGGTTCGATGCGCCCGTTGCGAAGGTAGAACTGTCCTTCGGTGATGTAGCCCGTGTTGTCCGGTACGGGGTGGGTAACGTCATCGCCGGGCATCGTCGTAACGGCGAGAATGGTTATCGAGCCTGCACCGTCGAAGTCCACCGCCTTCTCGTAGCGAGCTGCGAGCTGAGAATAGAGGTCGCCTGGGTATCCGCGGTTGGACGGAATCTGCTCCATTGTGATCGCGATCTCCTTCATTGCGTCAGCGAACGCGGTCATGTCGGTCAGAAGCACAAGGACGTCCTTGCCCTGCAGCGCGAATTTCTCGGCGACGGCGAGCGAAACGTCGGGGACGAGTTTGCACTCCACTGTCGGGTCGGCCGCGGTATGGACGAACATAACAGTTTTCGCGAGCGCTCCCGACTTGTCGAGCGTGCTGCGGAACTTCAAGTATTCGTCATACTTAAGACCCATGCCGCCGATGACGATCACATCCGAGTCGGCCTGCAGCGCGATTCGCGCAAGCAGCTCGTTGTAGGGTTCGCCGGCCTTCGCGAAGATCGGGAGCTTCTGCGATATGACGAGCGAGTTGAAAAGGTCGATCATCGGGATGTTCGTCTTCACCATGCGGTTCGGCATGATGCGCTTAGCCGGGTTTACGGAAGGCTGGCCGATTGGCGAGGGGTTCTCCGTTATGGCAGGGCCACCATCGCGCGGAATGCCAGAACCCGTGAAGGCACGGCCAAGAAGAGCCTCAGAGAACGGCACCTTCATGGTCTCGCCCAGGAAGCGCACCTTTGCCGCAGTGTCTACGCCGCGGGCGCCCGCGAAAATCTGCAGCGTCACGTTCGGGCCGTCGAGCTTGATGACCTGGGCGAGCGAAGTTCCGGCGCGGCTCTCTATCTCGGCGATTTCGTTGTACTTCACGCCTTCGGCGCGAAGCGTCGCGACCGATCCCGAAAGAGCGTCAATCTTGTGGTATACTTTATTGTTGAACATTGCTGTACCTCGGTTTAGTGACGAAAATCATAACATGCTGCGACTACCAGCGTCTTGCGGCGGCCTCCTTCTCCTCCGCCTTTGCGGCATTTGCTGCGCAAACCTCCGCCTTCTTCTTCACGGCCTCCAGCTTAGGAGCGATCTGCTTCTTCACCGATGGCTCTGAAATCTGGCCAATGATCGACTCCAGAATCTTCTCGTATCCGGCGGAAACCTCAGCCTTTATCTTGAGCTTCTCCGTGGCGCCGTAAGCCGCCCTTCCGCAAGGACGCAGGCGAAGGGTCTCATATTCGGCCATGGCCTTTTCAATCTGGCCAACGTACTTCTTGGCCGCCGTCGCCGTTTCGGACGCAGCAAGCTTCTCGGCGGCCTGGCATGCCGTGGCGAACGTGGACCAAAGCGTGAGGCACTTCTTCTCTATGGCGGCGGCGAACGCCTTCTTCTCGTTCTCGGCGTTCTTTGCGCCCTCCGGGAACATCGCCTCCGCAGCCTCGGGAAGGCTCGGCACGACATATCCAAGGTCGCCGACATCAAGCCAATCGGGCTTATTGCGCATAGCTTCGGAAATCATATGGTAATCGGCAAGCTTGCACTGCTTCTTGACCGCCTCTACGCGCAAGGAAAGCATTGTCTTCGCCGGCGCCGACGGATTCTCGCGAAGCAGCCGCAGGACGAGCTTCAAGTACGCGCCATAGGCCGCCTCGCGTCCCGCCTTGGATACCTTTTCATACTGCCGGACGGCGGCGTCAAGCGCGCTCACGTGCGCCTTTGCAGTATTCATGTCCTCGCTTGCCATGAGCGCGTCGCTTTCGGACTTCATCGCGACAAGCGTGCGATAGACGGCCTGCATGTCTAGCTTGTCCTCTTCAAGCGGCCCGAATGTCTTATCGGGGGCATTGGAGGCGTCCAGCAGTTCGAAACCGCTGTGGCTTATGCCGAAACACGAGCATTCGCGACGCTCAATGAAGAGGGATACGAGCCGCTTGTCGAGAGTGGAGGGGTCGATAGGCTCATCTACCTCAGGCGCAGATTCGGCCGCATCGGGCTTCGCACCCGAAGCGTCATCTTCAGCGACTGCCGGCGTGACCGATACCGCGAACGCCGCAAGCGCGGCGAGCGCGATGGACACTTTTGCTCTGTTCATTGGCGGTTCCTTCATCTCGGTCGGCTTTAGGCTTGTGCGGACTCTACCTTCTTGTAGAGGCTGGACTCGATAGACTTGAACTCATCGGACTGGAACGGCTTGTCGTTCCAGTCGATGAACGTCTGCTGGAGATCCATGAAGAACTTGCGCGTCGCATCCTTCTCGGTGAAGCTGTAGTCGCTCTGAAGCACCTTCTCGACAACATCGAACATCACCCTCTGGCGTTCGATCGGCGTTGTGGCGTCGGAATCGCTGAATGCGTTCTGCTGCAGGTATACTGCATCGAGGAACTCCGCCTTAAGATACGTCGTGAAGTCCGCAAGGCTGGTGCCCTCTTCGCCGACGACCTTCATCATCTGTCCGACTTCATTGCCCTTGCGCAATATCGTGCGTGCCTTCTCGACCCTTGCCTGCTCGATGACCGAGTTGTAGTGGCTCCAGCTGTCCAACGGGTCGATTGCAGGGTAGCGGCGCGCATCGGAACGTGCACGGCTGAGACCGTGGAAGCCGCCTACGACCTTCAATGTCGCCTGCGTCACAGGCTCGTCGAAGTTGCCGCCAGCAGGCGACACGGTTCCGCCGATCGTCACCGAACCTGTGGAGCCGTCCTTGAGCTTGACGCGTCCCGCACGCTCGTAGAATGCGGCGATACGGCTTTCGAGATAGGCAGGGAACGCCTCCTCGCCAGGGATCTCTTCCAGTCGGCCAGAAAGTTCACGCATCGCCTGCGCCCAGCGCGAAGTGGAGTCCGCAAGCACAAGCACATTGAGGCCCATCTGGCGGAAGTACTCCGCGAGCGTCACTGCGGTGTATACGGAAGCTTCGCGCGACGCGACCGGCATGGACGATGTGTTGCAGATGATGATTGTGCGCTTCATGAGCGACTGGCCCGTCTTGGGGTCCACAATCTCTGGGAATTCCTTCAATGTCTCCACGACCTCGCCGGCGCGTTCGCCGCATGCCGCGGAGATCACGATGTCCACCTTCGCGTAGCGAGCAGTCGTCTGCTGAAGAACCGTCTTGCCGGCACCGAACGGACCCGGGATGCAATAGGTTCCGCCGACTGCAACGGGGAAGAAGGTGTCGATCGTGCGGACCGTCGTTTCGAGTGTTTCGGTTGGCTCAAGGCGCTCGGTGAAGCAAGTGATCGGCACCTTCACAGGCCAACGCTGCATCATCTGGACCTTGACGTCCCTGCCGGAAGCATCCGTCAGGGTAGCGATGTCATCCGTTACGGTGTAGTCGCCTGCGGGTGCGAGCGCCTTGACGGTATAGGCGCCGCGGAAAGCGAAGGGAACCATGATCTTGTGTCCCGGCATCGTCTTGTTGTCGAATATACCCTCGGTGACCCAACCAAGGAATTCACCCGCCGTAACGCGATCGCCTACCTTGGCAAGGGGATGCCAGTCCCACTTCCTGTCGCGAGGCAGGCCAGGCAGGTACATGCCGCGTTGGAGGAAGAATTCAGCATCCTTCGATATCTTGGAAGCCTCCTTCGCGAGATCCGCAAGTGGATTCTGGAGACCATCGTAGACCTGCGCAAGCATACCAGGTCCAAGCTCTGCGGCGAGAAGCTCGCCCGTGAACTCAACCTTGTCGTCCACCATAAGGTCGGTTGTGGCGTCGAACACCTGAAGGTCGCAGCGTGTTCCGCGGACGCGCACGATCTCGGCCATCAGCCGCTCATTGCCCAAAACGGCGTAGCCCACTTCGTTCTGCGCTACGGCACCATCGAATGCGACTGTTATCATGTTGCCGTTTACGGCGACGATCTTTCCTGTTGCTGTCATATAACTTCCTTTGTCGTGGCGGTGAGCCGGTCAAACACGGCGTTGCCTTCGTCCTTTGAAATAGAGCTTCGCCTTGCGGCGATTCCAAGCCTCACGGCATAAGTCGCGAGAGCGCCCGGGCCGAGAGGATCCGATACTTTGGTGAGTTCGCCTGCGGCGTCCCACCATACGCGGTCAATGAGCTCGTCTCGCTTTGCGACATCCTTCTCGGCGAAGCAGTCGATCACCCGCTTCTTCCAGTAGACCGAGCATCCGTCGGCGGCGCGCTTGAACTTCTCCGCGCCACCTCGCGCCTCGACCAGCGCGTTCCTCAGCTGGATCTCAAGGTCGCGCCACGTCGCCAGCGCCTTGTCGGCGGCATCCCCGGCCAACGCCTTGAACGCCGCCAGCGTCATCGGCGCAGGTGCGCCGAACGAAAGCGTCGGCAGGGATGATACAATGTAGTCCGTTGTCATCTGCGACTCGGGCTTTTACTTCACAAGCTTTGCGAGATCGGGGCGTAGGCGCTTGGCGAGCTCCTCCGCGATGGCTGCGCCCGTGAAGGTATGCTCCACGCGGCCACCATCAAGCCTCACCGAAAAACCGGTACCGACCGTATCGTCCGTAACGACGGTAACCTTCCCCTGCGAGGCAAGCTGGGCCTTGAGCGAAGCGGCTAGCTTCGCCGGCACCGCCACATCGGCCTTGCCGGCAAGCCCCTTTACCGCCTCAAGCGCAAGCGCCGCGACGTTCTTCTCGTCGGCCAGCGTCTTTTCCACATTCTTGGCGAGAAGATTCGTCAGCATTGCCGTGACGGACGCCTCAATCTTGAGGATTGTATCGCGCGCGGCCTGCGACACCGTTTCCGCGGCACGCGCGGCGTAGTCGGCTGACGACTTTTCGGCGTCGGCTTTGGCCTTGGCGGCCTCAGCGTTGGCGGCCTTCACGATATCTGCGGCTTTCGCCTTAGCATCGGCAATAATCTTGTCGGCGGCGGCGTTCGCTTTCTCGACGCCGTCGCGATTGATCTTCTCCAACAAACTCTGCAAGTCTTCAGACATGGTTTTCCTCCAAAAGTCTATGTGTGAATTATACCGTTTTTATCCCACTTTCGTCAAGAAGGCTTCCTATAGCGATGAGTCGACTCTCCCTTTACCTGAAGAGATTCGACTTCTCCGACGCGGCCTATTTCGCGAATGCCAGGAGTATCCACTATCATTGCGCCGCAAGGAAGCATCACAAGCTCGCGGCTTGTCGTGGTATGGCGACCCTTGCCGCTCCATTCCTGTATCTCCTGCGTCGCCATCCACTCCTCTCCGGCGAGGACATTGATGAGAGTCGACTTGCCTACGCCAGAGCTTCCTATGAACGCCAGTGTGCGCCCAGGAATCACGTACCGCATCGCCTGATCCATGCCTTCGCCGGTGAGACTCGATATGTGGATTACGCGTGCGCGTCCAGCCACGGTCTTATCCAGCTCGGCAAGGAAATCCTCGTCGCCTTCTTCGCGAAGATCCATTTTGGTCACCACGACGACGGCCTCCGCCGAGCCCATGTCTGTCGCCAAATCAAGGTATCTGTCGATTCTCGCCGTGGAGAAGTTCTCGTTCAGGCTCATCATGATGAAGAGCGTGTCGAAGTTCACGGCAAGAGTCTGCGACTTGCGGCGCGCAGTTGGATCCTTGCGCTCGAACCTTGAGAACCGCGGCAAAATCTCAGTTATCATCGACTCGCCTTGAGCGTTGTATCTGAACCGCACGAAGTCGCCCGTTATCGGAGTGAGGGCCTCATCCCCTATCTCATCGCGCTGCACCCGAGTCAGTCCGCCGCGCTCCTGTACGCTCTTTATCCGCTTCGCAAACGCACTCTTCTTCTTTCGCGCCAATATCTCGCCGCCAGCCTCGTTGCACACAAGATGATAGTAGTCGCCATGCGCACTAACAATGCGTCCAATTCCAGGCTCAATAGACCCTTTCCAGCCAAATTCCTCTATGCGAGTCACTAGCGTCGGCTCCTTTCAGTCCCGGACCGCAGGGTTCAGGTATATCGGCAACGGCTCCGCCTTCAAAATTGACGGATTCGCCTCTGCGAATGTCTTCAGCCCATCGGCCGTCGGGGACTGTCCCCCGATGTACCGCTCGCCAAAAACACCCTCAAGCAACTCTCCTATCCTTGCCCCGTCGGGGGTGGTCACGACCCAGTCATTGGGGACAGTCCCCGCAAGGTCTGATTGATTTATCTGGAAAATGTCTCGGACAAGATTAAAACCATCAAATAGCGCGACCCAAAGCTTTTCGCGACGGGCATCGCCTATTACAGCGATGCGCCTACCCGCCTTAGCAAGGGCGCAGGCGGAGGGCAACCCCAGAACCTCGCAACCGCTACCTATGGCATAGCCTTGCGCAAAAGCCAAGGCGGATCTTATGCCGGCAAACGAACCGGGGCCTGTCCCCACAACTATGCGGTCTGGTTTATCTTTTATCTCAAGTTTTTCAACCCAGTCCCCAGAACGGCATTCGCCTGTAGAGCGTTCAATGTAAAGCACATTCATTTGACTTCTTTTGCCTCGTAGAACTGTTCATATCCATATGAAAACACGCTTGGAATGTAGTTGCCGACAGTTGGACGCGTTAGCGAGTTTGACTTGTTGAAATGGGTGAATATCCACGGACAGTCCTCTCGCACCATCTCTTGACAACGAATCCAATGTAGGTTGCGCTCCTCGGCGGTGTTTGCAGCGAGGGCAAGGTCATATTCAGCATCAAACTCCGGGTTCACATAGTCGGTGTGGTTGGGACCAGGACTCTTGTTCTTCGAGTGGAAGAGTTGCAGGAAGTTCTGCGCGTCGGGATAGTCGCCCACCCAGCCTATGCGAAAGAGCTGCACTCGGCCTTCGTTCACGGATTTCAAGAATGCATCCCAAGTCTGGAACGCAAGTTCCAGTTTTACTCCTATCTTCTCAAAAAACGACGCGACAAGCTCGCCCGACTCACGATTGTCCTGAGAGGCGCGACCTATGGTAAGGGTAAGCACCAGTCGCCGTCCAGTTGAGGGGTCTATTCCGTTAGGATAACCCGCTTCCGCAATAAGCCGTTTTGCCTTTTCTAGGTCGAAGCCATACTGGAAAGGCGTCTCCAAGCGGCCTTCTATGCCTGGAGGAATCGGTCCGTCGGCAGGAATGATGCGACCTGCGTAGAAATGCTCCCATGCAGGATAGTCAAACGCCGCGTTCAAAGCCTGGCGCAACTTGCGGTTTGGTCCGACGACACTGTCGCGCATATTGAACCCTATGTACATGGTGTCCATCGTCGGTATTGAATGCAGCTCCACACCTTGCGCAACAAGAGCCGGATCGAGCTTGCCGTCAACCCCGACTACGGCATCCCAGTTGTCTCGCGACACATCCCCAAGAAAATCCATCTCTCCCTTTAGAAACATGAGCCACTGCGTAGATACGTCGTCTACTACAAGAAAACGCACAGTGTCGAACTTTCCGGGGCTTGGAACACGTCGATTAAATACCATTTCGTGGTTTTTCCACCACTTCACGAGTTCATAAGGGCCTGTACCCGAACCGTCGCCTTTCATGACCGCCGCGCTTGGCATGGCCATAAGCCACGGAAAGTAGTGGCAACGCGAATCAAGGCGAATCTCTACCGTGCAATCATCCAAGGCCGTCATAGAAGCGACGCCCTTCATCATCCACCCGTTCGGCGAAACTATATCGGGGCTGCGCAAACGTTCGAGCGACCGCACCACATCATGTGCCGTCAGGTCCGGATCGCGCATCTTAAAGCGATATGTCAATCCGTCAGGCGACACTTCTGGCAGTTCGCATGCATCTGGGGCAAGCGCGTAAGGACGCGCCTCATAGTCTACGCCAAGAACACTCCTGTATACCAGCATTATCGCACGGGAGTCGTATATGGACTGGCTCAACGCCGGATCCATCGTCGTCACACGCTCCAGATACCGCGTGAAGGTGGCTCCGTCCATGCCCTTTGCCGCACACAGAGCAAACGCAAAAAGAAAAAGATGTCGCGCCATTCTCATGAAGAGCGTATCTCCAGCTTGAGATTTATGGACTTCGGAGCTCCGGGAAGCTCGGCAAGCTTGTTGCGAATCACGCCAAGCTTCATCCGCATCATGTAAAGAGTCGGTGGATTCTTTACATAAAGAACGATATTGCCATCCTCATAGCGTCCGGGACGTGCCGGAAGAGTCGGGAAAACACGCTTCCATTCATCCGCCAACGAATCGAAAAACGCATTATGCTCAGTAGTCAACTCCTTGAACGCAGCATCGATCGCAGACGAAAACGTAGAATGCCGTCCGCGTTTGGACGGCTCCAACGGTCTCCAGTTGACTCCATTTTCATAAGCCATGCTAACTGATGCGTATTATACCATATTCGCATGCCCCAAGATGTCCATAGCATAAAATATGATATACTGGGTGGCTGATTGACGGGCCTTGCAGATTGTGATACCATTTCAGGCATGAAA